>JAGGYH010000012.1 GCA_021162615.1 Candidatus Aminicenantota bacterium | reverse complement strand
TTCTGTAAGATTCTGGTATTCTGATTATTTCTATATATGAAGAAGGAGGAGTCAATGATAAAACAAGTGCTTATACTTTCATTTGCCCTTTTTTCATTTCTTTTTTTCAGCACTACACCTTATGCAGAGGAAAATATAGTCAATGTTATCATAAAGACAACCAAAGGAGAAATGACCGTTGAGCTTTACAAAGACAAAGCCCCGGTGACGGTCGAAAATTTTCTCTCTTATGTGGACAGCCAGTTTTATGACGGCACGATCTTCCACCGCGTCATCAAAGACTTTATGATCCAGGGGGGAGGGCTTACTCCCGACTTTGTAGAGAAAGAAGCTAACAGCCCCATAAAAAACGAAGCGGATAACGGTCTTAAAAACGACAAATACACCATTGCCATGGCCAGGACCATGGATCCTCACAGTGCCACCTGCCAGTTCTTCATCAATCATACTGATAATGACTTCCTGAACTTCACCGCAAAAACAGAGGACGGCTGGGGATACTGTGTGTTCGGAAAAGTCACGGGAGGCATGGATGTTGTGGAGGCCATTGCCAATACAAAGACAATGACCGCCCACGGAATGCGTGACGTTCCCAGAGAAACCATTGAAATCATCTCCATACGGAGAAAATGAACAAAGACATCATTGACTGGGTCTTCTCTTTTTTCCATTTAATTCTTCTCATCGGAGTCATTATATATGCTGTTGTTTCCCTGTTCATGGGAAACACAGTGAGATTCGGAGTCATCATGGCCTGCCTTGCGGCCTATTACTTCCTGGTTCTTCATAAAAACGTAATGAAAGAAATCAGGAAAAACAAAAAAAAAGGAGGAACTGGTGAAAACAAGAAATAAACTGATTGTACTGCTAGCCGCGGCTGTATTGCTTTCCTCTGCGGCTGCACGGGATATTGATAAAAATATATCCAAAGGGCTTGAATTCATAAATCCTGAGGATGCCTATGCCTATGTCAAAATACTGTCATCTCCCAAATATGAAGGCCGCCATACCGGGCACCCGGGATATAAAGCAGCTGCTGAATGGGCAGCGGGAAAATTCAGGAACTGGAAGCTCAATCCGATCCTTGATAACGGTTATCTCCAACCCTTTGAATCCCCTTACACTGTGGTAGACCAGGCTGAGATGACCTTTTTCCCCGGCGATGAAAAGGAAGGGATTAAAATCAAAGTGGAAAAAGACTTCTTACCGCTTCTCTCCACTGACAGCGGAAGCCATACCGCCGGAGTCGCTTTTGCAGGCTGGGGTATTTCCGCTCCGGATCTGGGATATGATGACTATGCCGGACTAGATGTAAAGGGGAAATTCGTTCTCTGTTTCAGAGGCACTCCTGATAGAAACGACAAACGCTTTCAAGAACACGATGAGCACCGACACCGGATGAAGACAGCCAAAGACATGGGCGCACTGGGCCTCTTTTATATCTATCCCGAACCTATAGCCAATCCAAACATGGACTGGATCAAAGACTTCACTCCCGCTGTTATCAGTGAAAAAACAGCGGATAGGATATTCGAAGAAAAAGGCATTCACTGCCTGGAGCTGAAAAAAGACCTCCTGACCTATAAAAAACCCCTCTCCTTCCCTCTCTCCTCCAAAATCGCTTACAACGTCACTTCCCGCCATTTCCCGGAAGGCATGGGTTATAATATCGCGGGATATGTGGAAGGTTCAGACCCGCAGCTCAAAAAGCACTGTCTGGTCATAGGAGGTCATTTTGACCACTGTGGAAAACACCTGGGGCTGCTCTTTGCGGGCGCGGATGATAACGCCAGCGGGAGCGCTGTGGTCATGGAAATCGCGGAAGCCTTCTCAAAACTCAAAACAAAACCAAAAAGGTCGGTCGTATTTGTTCTTTTCGGCGGAGAAGAAAAAGGACTTCAAGGGTCTTCTTTCTTTGCAGACCATATCCCCCCGGTATTTGAAAAAGCGGATGGTATGTTCAATTTTGATATGGTGGGTGAAGGAGACGGCACCGGCTGCTCAATGAGCCCTGAACCTGAACTCCTGCAGAAAGTCTTTGAAAAAGCTGATGAATCTGTGAATGTATTGAGAAACGTTCGTTTTTTGAGAGGAGTGGGCGTCAGAGGCTCTGACTATGCCCCGTTTTATCAAAAAGGCATACCCAGCGTTTCTTTCGCGTCCAACGGCCCTCACATCGGATACCACCAGACCGGAGACACTATTTACAGGATCAATCCTGACATAATGGCAGATATCGCCAAACTCGCGTTTATCGCCGGATATATGTGGGCCGACCGCTAAGATACTCTTAAAGTTCAAGCCTTCAAAACCATGAATGTGATCCTGATTATTCACGAGTCGAGATGGCTGCAGATGCGAGGCGCAGGGTATAAAGCTGTGGTCCTTCACTGCGAATGCCCTGCAACAATGCAGATGCTGTGAGACCGGCTCGCCTAAAAGGTAAAATATGGTTGCATTGAATTTAAATCATTACATGAACTAACGGAAAAAGCATGTTCTTAATTAAGTGACGGTTTTAAGATAGTCGGCCAGTATGAATGTGGTTGGAAACGCAACCATATTTTATGAATGACCAGGATTACTCGCCGCGCTTAAACAGGCGGTAAGTGGGATAAGCGAACTCCACATCAGGCTCTTCATTGAACTTTTTTAAGAGGAATTGACAGATATTATCCTGGCTCGACCTTCTTTTCCTGGCATCCGTCATATAGCGGAGTGTCAGCTCCACACCAAAATCAACAATATTGGTCCATACCATTGGAGTCAGCTTCCCATAATGAATCAAGTATTTTCTTGACATTTGGGATATCCTCTCTCTTATTGAATCATTAATGTCAATGTCATCTTTTTCAACCGCTTCATATATGATTTGCTTGGCTTTTTCCCAATCGCTTTCAAAAGTAACGATTATTTTGATTTCGTTCCATATGTACTCAAATCCACGGGTGTAATTATAGATAGACTCGGTAAAGATCTTGCTGTTGGGACAGTGAACTACCCGGCCTGTACTCTGGTCAGAACCTACCCAGTTTCCGATCTCCAGAAGAGAAGTATAAAAAAGACGGATGTCAATAACATCCCCCTTGACGTCTCCAATTTGAACCCTGTCTCCGGTATCATAAGGCCTTCTTATAAGAAGCAGAAGCCAGCCGGCAATAGCTGTTATAGGCTGGTGTAAAGCTAAAGTCAATCCTGCCCCTCCGATCCCAACCAGTGTGGCGATGGACGTCTGCTCTTTCAGCCAGATTAAAATGATGTTGATTATAGCGAGAACAGATATGGTGTAAACCACTGCTTTTCTGGCACTGTAGCGCTTTTTTAAATCAGTTATGGTTCTATTAACAATCCTGTTTATAAGAATCGCAAGAATATAAGCAACAAAAATAGTGAGAAGAGAAAACAGAACTTTCTGCACATTCGGGGAGCTGAGGTATTCGATCATTTGCCTTTTTTCCTTATACCATACTGCCAGCAGTAATGACAATCTATTTGTAATCAAAAGTGTACAAACGGTGTTGAGAATCGATACGAATATCATTTGAAAACATCATTCGTATATTTTGATGATGCGGAAAGAGAAAAAGACTCCAGAAAAAAAGCGGCATGAAAAAATTTAAAGATGTACTGATAAACAGCCGGAATTTAAACCGAAAAGCAGTTAATTACTGGTGCTTTATACTGCACATCGACAGAAAAAAGACAAAAACTTTTAAAATGAAATGTATCTGGGCTCCAACCAGATAATATTTATCACTGTTTTTTTTATTTTTTCGAATAAAGCACCTTTCCGCCCACAAGAGTATAAAGGACCTCAGCGTCAAGGATCTCCTCTTCAGGAACAGTCATGATGTCTTTGGACAGCACCGTGATATCTGCCAGCTTGCCCGGAGACAAAGAGCCCAGAATATCTTCCTGAAAGCAAGCATAAGCGCCGTTTATGGTGTAAGAGCGCAGGGCTTCTTCCCTGGTCATCTTCTGTTCCGGATAAAAAAGCTCTCCGTTAGACATCTTTCTTGTCACAGCTGCATAAAAACAGGGAATGGGATCCACATCTTCGACCGGCGCATCCGTTCCATTGCATATCAAAGTTCCTGTTTCCATGAGCTTTCTCCATACATAAGCACCCTGTTCAGCCCTTTCCTCTCCCAGCCGTTTATAAACCCAGGGGCCGTCTGATGTGCAGTGGACAGCCTGCATGGAAGCGATCACACCCAGTTTGCCGAAACGGGGGATGTCTTGGGGGTTGAGATGCTGGGCGTGTTCCACTCTCCATCTCAGGTCTATTTTATCCGGATGGGCTTTAAAAGCCTCCTCATAGATATCCAACACCTCTCTATTGGCCCTGTCGCCGATGGCGTGGATGCAGAGCTGAAAGCCATTTTCAATGGCGATCCGGGCGGTCTCTTGAATGACTTCCACCGGAGTCGTGTTCAATCCCGTGCTGGAGGGAAGGTCCTTATAAGGTTCAAGAAACCAGGCCCCATGGGACCCCAAAGCTCCATCCATAAACCTCTTTATCGCCCGAACAGTCAGATGATGATCTCCCGCGCCTAGAAGTCTGTATTCGGAAAGATTTTCTTTGGTGAGTCTCTCGTTTCCTTCACTGATCATGACATTAAGACGGACCCCGAGCTTTCCCTGATCAGCAAATTCCTTAAACAGGTCTATAGTGCTGAAGGATGAGCTGGCATCATAAAGGCTGGTGATGCCCTTTGACAGGCATTCCTTATCCGCCATCTCCACGACCTTTCTCCGCTCTTCTTCCTCCTGCTCAGGAGTTCTGTTCTTAAGTGATGTGGAATAGGCCCTTCTCACCAGTCCTTGAGCGGTCTCTCTGAAAACGCCTATAGGATTCCCTTCCGGATCCCTGACGATCTCTCCTCCTTCAGGCGCTGTGGTTTCTTTTGTGACGCCGCCCAGCTCCATGGCTTTGGCATTGACCAAACAGGAGTGCCCGCTGGCATGGGTCAGCATCACCGGATTATCAGGGCTGACTCTGCTTAGATCATCATGATAAGGAAGCCCATCTACATTGGGTTGGGGCACATCATCCCATTTTTCCTGATGCCACCCTCTGCCCAGAATCCACTCTCCCGGCTCTTTATCTTTGACTGCCTCTTCAACCATGGAGACGATTTCCTGCCAGTTCTTCACATGCATCAGATTGAGAGAGAGAGCAGCCTGCCCAATGCCTGTAAAATGAAGGTGGCTGTCTATAAAACCAGGGACAGCCAGCTTTCCCTCAAGGTCTATGACTTCAGTGCTGTCTCCGATGTAGGATTCGATTTCCTCATTATCACACAAAGCCATAACTTTCCCATCCCTGACTGCCAGGGCCGTGACTTCCGGCTGAGTGTCATCCAAGGTCACGATCTTCCCGTTTCTCAGGACCAAATCAGCTGTTTCTGTTTGCGGCGAACAAGAGAAAAAAGAACCAGCCGCAAAAACCACTAAAAGAAATACCATAATTCTTGAATAAAGCTTTTTAAACATAATCACACTCCTTCCCCATAAGCATTCTTCATCCATTCAGTTTAAGATAAAAAGATGAGAGTTTAAAGTTTTTTTTCATTCAACCTGGATTATTCATCTTCACATTAAACGCTGATTCTGTTAAAATTCATTTTCATCAGCATGAACATTTTACTTAAAACCTCTGCCTTATGAAGCGCCCATGAAAAAGAACAAAAAAACAATCAAAAGAGACAGCAATCTCAGAGAAAAAAAGCGCGTAGATACTGTACAAAGGGTGAGTTATAGGACGAATTCATCTATAAGGGGTGAAGGATTCTCCCAGAATTTAAGCGAAAACGGGTGCTGCCTTTTCCTTAATGAAGAAGTCCCTATAGGTTCTCTCATAGAAATCACATTTGACAGACTCGGCAGTAACTCAAATGGCGTGAGAGTGATCGGAAGGGTCATCTGGCAGAAAGATTTTCTTTCCGGTATAAAATTTCTTCCTGACATCAAAGTATAAAATGACTTCTCTGTGTGTTTTAAAAGATGGCGGATAAAAACAAAAAAAGAAAGCCACCAAACATTTCACGGCTGTTTCCTCTGATAATAGGCCTTATATCCCTATCCTTTTCATTCCTGGTCTTTCAGGCCTGCCAAAAACAAACAGGCAAACAGGCTGAATCTTTTCAAATCATTGAAGCGACTATAGAAGACATCCACTCAGCCTATCTCTCCGGAGATCTCACCTGTCAGGAACTGGTAAAGGCCTATCTCGACCGAATCGAAAAATACGACAAGGCAAAAAAGTTAAACTCCATTATTATGGTCAATCCCAACGCCCTCAAAAGAGCTGCAGAGCTCGACGAGGAACTGCAGAAAACAAAAAAGCTCCGCCCCCTTCATGGAATTCCAGTGATCGTGAAAGATAACTTTGAAACCTATGACCTCCAGACCACGGCTGGTTCAGAGGCCTTAAAAGGGTTTATTCCCCCCGATGATGCCTATCAGGTCAAAGCGCTGCGCAGAGCCGGGGCCGTGATCCTCGCCAAATCAAATATGGCCGAATGGGCCTTCAGCCCCTATGAGACAGTGAGTTCGATCTCAGGAATAACCAGGAATCCCTATGACCTGAAGCGCACTCCGGCCGGCTCCAGCGGAGGGACCGCAGCTGCCGTGGCCGCTAATTTCGGTACGGTAGGGCTTGGAACGGATACGGGAAACTCCATTAGAGGCCCATCGGCACACTGCTGCCTTGTGGGAATCCGTTCCACAATGGGTCTGACCAGCAGGGACGGCATCATCCCTCTTTATAAAAGAAATGATATCGGCGGCCCCATGACCCGGACTGTGGAAGATGCGGCCAGGATTTTAGATGAAATATCAGGATATGACCCGGAAGACCCCATAACGGAGAGATGCAGGGGAAAAATCCCGGACACATACACTGATTTTCTGGATAAAGACGGGCTTAAAGGGGCCCGCATTGGTGTTTTTAGAGTCCTGGCTGACCGGGCCTCTTCAGACCCTCAAGTCAAAGCAGTGTTTGAACAAGCTCTCCAGGATATGAAGGAACAGAAAGCTGAGATCATTGACCCTTTTGTCATCCCTGACTTTGGAGATCTCACGAAAAATCTGTGGTGTGATACGTTCCACCACGATATCAATCAATATCTTGCATCACTGGGAGACAAAGCACCAGTAAAGAGCCTGACCGAAATATTTAATTCCAAAAAATCCATAAGGTCTTCCAGAGAAAGGATCGACAAGGCACTGGAATTACCGCTGAGGCAAGAACCAGCCTGCAAGGATGTCTATCATGAGCCCCAGAATATAAAATACCGGGAAGCCATACTCAAGGCAATGGATGATCAAAATGTGGATGTGATTGTCTATCCCACATGGGGTAATCCACCCAGAAAACTAGGTGATATGAGAAGCCCGGTCGGCGATAACAGCCGGGTGATCGCGCCCCAAACCGGACTTCCTGCCTTAACTATACCCATGGGCTTTACTCACAAAAAACTTCCGGCAGGACTCCAGATAGTCGGGAAACTGTTCGGAGAGCCTGAACTCATAAAAATCGCTTACTCCTATGAACAGGCCACAAAGCACCGCCGGCCTCCATCCGGATTTCCGGAAATAAAAAAATAATTAACCTGGAAACAGAACATGAAAAAAAAGCCGTTTAATTTCAGAGCCTTCACAACCCTTGCCATCCTCTGGACCCTTATCATAGATGCTGTATCCGGCCTTGTCCTATACACGGTTCCTTCAGGGAGGATCGCTGACTGGACCAACTGGACATTCGCAGGATTCGCCAAAAGCGAATGGGAGACCATCCACACTGTTTTCAGTTATATCTTCCTTCTCTTCATCTCCCTGCACCTCTACAATAATTGGCACTCCATCCTGCATTACATAAAAAGAAAATTCAAACAATACACCAAGGCGAGAATAGAGTTATATTTATCTCTTCTGGTTGTCATCATCCTGCTTGGAGGGACCATTGCCAGCATCCCCCCTTTCAGCTCTGTTATGGATTTAGGGTCTTTGATCAAAGACGCCTGGCCGGAGAATAAAGACGAGCCTTTTCTTGCACGGGCTGAAAAACTGCCGTTTGACCGTTTTGTGCAGGAATTGGGACTGGAGCCTGAAAAAGCTGCTGCATTTTTGGAAACAAAAGGAATAAACATCAAGGACCCGGGCCAATCCCTCAAAAAAAACGCTGACAGGAACAAGATATCTCCTTCCCGGATTTACACTTTATTAAAAGAGATCATTCCTCCTGAAAAGCACATCACCGTGCCCATACTCCTCCATAAATAAACAGCATCCCCCCATCCTGGATGACGAACAAGTCGAGGTTGAAGAGAGCTTTCTGAAATTCAGGTGTGGACGTGGCGACATTGAAGATTTAGCCTTCTGAGTGCTGTGTTGGAGGGAACTCGGCAAAGCCGAGCTGTGAGCATGTCTGACCCACGGACGGGGGGAGTTGCGCAGCAGCCGAGAACACAGTGCGAAGAATGGCGTTAAAAATCTTTAGCGAGCACAAGCCATATCTGAATTTCACACAGGTTATTTGACTTCATATGAAAAATGAATTATCTTTTTTCCTTGATACAGCATGAGAGATTTATAGGAACGATCCAAAATAAATGAAAAGCAGCATTCATATAAGAATCAAAAAAAGCAGGCCCGGAAAAAACCCGGCGCTTTTTCTGTTCTATGTTTTTTTTCTTTTCATCACCTATTTTTTACTTGTTTTCCTTCCAAAAGGGCAGGGCAGAACGCAGCAAAAGCAGGCTCCACTTGTCGAAGAGAATCCTTCACCTGCTGCTGAAACAGCCCCTCACCTGGTGGAACATAAAATCAGCATAAAAAAAGGCCAGTCCTTATCAGACATACTCAAGGAGTATGATTTCAGTCCCCAGGAGATCCTTCGTTTAAGGGAAGAAGTGGAACCAGTTTATGATATGGCTAAGATAAAAGCCGGAAACGAGGTCCGTCTTTACTGTGAAGAAAACGGAGCTTTTCAATGTATGGAATACGACATTGATACAAAAAAATATCTTAAAATACAAAAAAAAGCTGACTCCTATGAGGCAGAGATCCTATCTCTCCCCATAAAAACAAAAATAAAATTAGTGTGGGGCGTTATCAACGACAATCTGATCCAGGCTGTAAATGAAGCCGGGGAAAAGGATTCCCTTGCTATTGCCATTGCCGATATATTTGCCTGGGACATAGACTTTTATGCAGATATCAGAAAGAGCGACTCTTTTGAGCTGGTTTTTGAAAAAAAATATCTGGACGGCAACTTCATAGGTTACGGAAACATCCTTACCGCTCAATTCATAAATCAGGGGAACACCTTCCAGGCCTTTCGCTTTACATATCCGGATTCCAGGGAATGGGATTATTTTGACCCTGAAGGCAAGTCCCTGCGAAAAGAATTCCTCAAATCACCCATAAACGGCGCAAGAATCACATCCCGGTTCAGCCTCAGCCGGCTCCACCCGGTTTGGAAAGTGTACAGGCCTCACTACGGAGTTGACTATGGAGCTCCTGTGGGAACTCCTGTTCAGGCCACAGCTGACGGCACTGTGACTTTTGTGGGCAGAAACGGCGCTGCAGGCAGGATGGTAAGGATCCGCCATAAAAATTCCTATGAAACCATGTACCTTCATCTCCGGAACTATGCCAGCGGAATAAGAAAAGGAGCGAAAGTAACCAGCGGGCAGACAGTAGGATATGTGGGCTCCTCCGGAGCCTCTACCGGTCCTCACCTGGACTACAGAATCAGATACCACGGAAATTATGTCAATCCTCTCGCGCACAAATTCAAACCCGTGGCTCCGCTGAGAGAGGAATATCGAAATGAATTCAATGCACTGGTCTGGGGTTTTCAGTTAGCTCTGGCCGGACCTCTTTACATCTTCCCCGGATCTGCCGGCTCCCCCTTAAAACCGTCTCCTGCGACATCAAACAGGTAAGTGCGGGATTAAAGATTTCTTTTCCGGTCCCTACTTCCTTTTTCTTCCTGAACTTCGCGAACTTGAACTCCGGGTTCGTGTGCCTGAGCTTCTGGTTCGAGAGACCGAACTCCGACCGCGGGAACCCGAACTTCTGACCCGGGATACAGAACCTGACCTGATGCTTCTCACCCTGGAAGATCTAATACTGCTTGTTCTTGAGGACTTCCCCTGGCTGGTCACTCCTTTAAGGCCTGATACAGAACTTCTGTCGATATAACGGATCCTCCGTCCCGAGACATTTGAACTGCTTTTATTGGGATCTCTGAGCTGATCCCTTGTCACAATACTTTTCCCTCCGCTGTACCGGTTGGGATAATAGTGATAATAGGCTCCATAGTAAGGATAGTACCAACCATAGTAAAAATTATAGAAACCGTAATACCAGAAAGGATTCCACCAGCCAAAGCCTGTCCAGCCCCAATAAGGATAACCATAATAGTATCCGTAATCCCAGTCGTAGTAAGAAGGATAATAATCATAATACGTAACCGTTCTTACTCTGGGACCCGGCATCCTGTATTTTTCCCCTATGACTACACATCCCGAGATCAGTATGATCAGCGGGATAATGATAATAAGTTTTTTCATTTTTTTACTCCTCGCATATATAAAGAGCAAATTACATGCCAAATTATAACAGAGAAGCCCTGAAAATGCATCATTAAAAAATGTCCTCTTTTCAGTTCACCTGTATTAAAAGTAAACAGTCCAGGCCACATCTGAATTTCACATCGGCTTGCCTGAAAGGCAAAAATACGTTCACCCCTATTTTTTATGAAGAGTTCAGACAGTTGAACTTTTACCGCAAAATAAATAAAATACTAACCTGGATGATTCACAATCGATGAATCAAATGAAAGGCAGAAAAAATGAGCGGATACAGGAATCCCATACCCACAGTGGACATCATCATTGAGATGAAGCAAAAAAATAATAAGAAAGCCATCATTCTCATCAAGCGAAAAAATCCGCCGTATGGCTGGGCTATTCCCGGAGGATTCGTTGATTACGGAGAATCCCTTGAAGAGGCAGCCGTCCGCGAAGCAAAAGAAGAAACATCTCTAGATGTAACCCTTAAATTCCAGATGCACACGTATTCGGACCCTAAAAGAGATCCCAGAAAACATACGGTATCAACTGTTTTTATCGCTGAAGCTCAGGGAACACCAAAGGCGCGTGACGATGCCGAGGAAATCGGAATCTTCACAGAAGAAGAGATCGACTTCCCTCTTGCCTTTGACCACAAACAGATATTATCCGATTATTTCAAACAAAAGAAGAAATTTTTATGAAAGACAAACGAGATAAAAAACCCAGAGACATAAAATTGATAGAGGTTACGACCGTTCAGGGCCCTGTAGAGGCTGAGGTGATAAAAAGCTTTCTTGAAAGCTGTGGAATTACTGCTTTTCTCAAGGGGCTTGTGGTTCAATCCGTACATGCTTTCTCTGCGGACGGACTGGGAAAAATCAGGATAATGGTCGATGAAAAGGATTACCAAAAAGCCAAATCCCTCCTCAAAGAAAAAAACCCCTGATTTCCTCATCCAATTTTTTTCCTTTTTTCCCTTGACATTACCCTTTTTCTATCATATATTTTAGAAAAACGGGACAAAACGGGACAAATTGGGAAACTATTTAATAGGAAGTTACACAGCGCGCTTTGACAAAAGCGGAAGAATCAAGATTCCTGCAAAATTTCAGGAAGCCATCCTGGAAAAATACGGGAAAGAAGTGTTCATTACCTCCTTGACCGATCAATCTGTTCAAATTTACCCTCTCCCCAGATGGCAGAAACTGACAGGGCTTACTGATGAAGGCCTTCATCAGTTAAAACCCAAGGTCAGAAGTTTCATGCTCAGAGTCAACGTCAAAGGATCTTACTATGAAATAGATTCTAAGGGGAGAGTCCTCATCAGTCAAGCTCTAAAAGAGAAAGCAAACCTCGGAAACGAAGTCGAAGTAGTGGGGCTTAATGATCATCTGGAAATCTGGAACAAGGAAATCCTGGAACAAATCATTGAACAAAACCCGTTAACAGATGAAGACTTTGACCAAATATCAGAACTGAAACCTAAGGAAGATAAATGATGAGCCAGCAAGCTCATATCCCTGTTCTTCTTGAAGAAGTCCTCTCTCTTCTGGATACGCAAAGGGAAGGAGTTTACCTGGACTGCACTATCGGACTGGGAGGACATTCAAGCGAGATCCTGAGGCGCAGCAAAAACGCCCAGGTAATAGGGTTTGATATAGACGAAAAAGCTCTCATGAAAACCAAAGAGAATCTCAAACCGTTCGCGGACAGAGTCACCCTGTACCACTCGGACTTCAGATATATTCCTGAATTGAAAATAGACTTCTCATCCATCAGGGGAATCTTGCTGGACCTGGGCCTTTCATCTTTCCAGCTTGATGATGCGCAAAGAGGTTTCAGCTATCAGAAAAAAGGGCCCCTGGACATGCGCATGGACCTCCGCAACAAAACCACAGCAGCGAAAATCATAAACAAAAGTTCTGAGAACAAACTGGCCCAGATATTCCGGGAATACGGAGAGCTGAGGCAGGCTAAAATCCTGGCCAAGGAAATCTATTCCAGAAGGAAAAAAGAGGAAATCAATACGACCAGCCAGCTTCTTAAAATAACAGAGGAGATATGCCGGTGGAGGCCTCAAAAAGGTAAAACTCATCCGGCAGCCAGGGTTTTTCAGGCGCTGCGCATTGAAGTCAATCAGGAACTCAAAGACCTTGATGCTTTTCTGGAAAAAATAGTCAAACTGACCCCAAAAAATACCCGGACCGCTGTCATTTCATTTCATTCTCTGGAAGACAGGATCATCAAACAGACAATGAAAAAACTGGCATCATCCAAACAGGAACGCCCTTTTATAACCATATTGACCAAAAAACCCGTTACTCCCGCTAAAAAGGAAATCGAGGCAAATTTCAGGGCAAGGTCTGCAAAACTGAGGGTTTCAAGAAACATATGATGGTAAAGAAAAAATTTAAAAAGAACACGATCATCAGCGCTGTCCTCTTTGCGTTCATGACCATACTCATTTTGACCTTCTATATCTGGCGCCAGGCGGAATCGGTAAAAATGGGCTATACAATAAGAGACCTGGAGGCAAAAGTCACCAGACTTCAAAAAGAAGTGGAAACCCTGGAAGCAGAAAAGACAGCCCTTCTTTCACTTGAAAAAGTAGAAAAAACAGCGAAACAAAAACTGGGTCTTAAGGAACCTGAAGAAAAACAATTGATATATGAGGATTTCAAAGATTCGGGCAATTGATTCAAATGAGTGCAGATATTTCTAAAAAAACAAAAAGAAGAACCATATGTATGGTCTTTCTTTTTGTCCTCTGGACGGCAGCCATAGGTTTCCGGCTGGTTCAGCTGCAGGTCATACAGCACAGTGAATTAAAAAACCAGGTGGAGAGACAAAATCAAAATCAGGACGACATTATTCCCCAGAGAGGGACTATTTTTGACCGGAACGGAAACAAACTGGCCTGCAGTGTGCCCAGAGCATTTGTTTTTTATTCAACAGTCGAAGACGAGCCATTAGACATACAATACAGCCGGATAAACAAACTGAGAAGGATCCTGGGCATTTCCGCGAAAAAAACCAGAAGCATAAAATCACAGATAAAAGACAATGACCCTTTTATCCCTATAAAACATAAAATCGAACCGGAAGAGGAAAGCATCTTAAAGGAAATGAATCTGAAAGGTGTACATATGCGGGAAGAGAGCAAGCGTTTTTATCCAAACGGAGATCTCGCTTCCCATGTTATCGGCAGAGTCGATTTCTCCGAAAACGGAATAAACGGAGCTGAACTTCAGTATAACTCCCTTTTAAGAGGGAAAAAGGGAATCATGCTGAATTATAAAGATGCGCGAAGAAAGGAATACAGCTTTCGTATCCTCAAGCAAACCGAGCCGGGAAAAGACCTCATCCTCAGCATTGATGAGACCATTCAGTATATTGCTGCGGTAAATCTCGAAAACGCTGTTAAGGAAGCTCAAGCTTCCTGGGGAGTGATCATTGTTTCCCATCCTGCCTCAGGAGAAATACTGGCCATGTCCAGCTTTCCCGAGAGCGACCTTAACAAACCTTTGACTGACCTTCGCTCTCTCTTCTCAAATAAAGCCATCCATCATGTTTTTGACCCAGGCTCCACATTCAAGATCGTCACTTTTTCTGCAGCGATCGACTCAAACAAAATCCCCTATTCGGAAACTTTCGACTGCAGCAAGGGTTATATCAGGATCGCTAACAAGACCTTTCGCGACCATCACAGGTATGACATACTTTCATTCCCTGAAGTCATCATACATTCTTCAAATGTCGGAACCATACAGATAGGTCAGCTCGTAGGAGAAAAACTCCTCTATGAGAGGATCAAAGACTTTGGATTCGGGGAAAAAACCGGAATAGAGCTTCCTGCAGAACAAAGAGGGATTCTCCATCCCATAGATCAGTGGAGCCGCTTATCACTGGCTTCGCTTTCCATAGGATATGAAGTCTCCGTAACCGCTTTACAGCTTCTCAACGCCGGGAATATTATTGCCAACAACGGTGTTCAGATTCCTTTTACCATTATAAAAAAAGGAAGCCATCCCGAATTAAACGAACCTGGGCAGGCTGCGGCACCCAAAAGGGTTCTATCAGAAAAAACCGCCCTGCAAATAAAAGAAATGCTGAAAAGAGTCGTGACAGAGGGCACCGGGAGAACAGCCCAGGTAAACGGGTATGAGGCGGCTGGGAAGACAGGGACAGCGCAGAAAATCAACCCTGAAACAGGCGGCTATACTTCCAGCGCTCATACTTCGGTTTTTTTGGGATTCATTCCCGCGGATCACCCGGTCCTGTCGATCATTGTTGTGATCGATGACCCAAAAGGCTCCTATTACGGGAGCGAGGTTGCCGCACCGGTTTTTAGAGAAACGGCTTTAAAAGCACTCCGGTATATGGGGGTACCCCCGGAAGCCGGGCCCGCAAGGCCGATCATTGCGGCCCAGAGAACAGATACGGGAAAAACATGACAATAAAAGAGCTCACTAGAAATATTCCGGGTTTGCGCATAAGCGGAAACCTTGAAGAACGCATCACCGGAATCTCCTATTCTTCGCAAAAAATAAAGCCCGGATTTTTATTTGCCGCACTCACAGGAGAAAAACAGGATGGTTATGATTTTATTCCCGATGCCCTTGAAAAAGGCGCTGTGGCTGTTTTGTCGGTGAGAAAAAAGCCCGAAGGATTTTTAAAGACCTGGATCCGATCAGATGATGCAAGGCTCGCCCTTGCTTTGATTTCAACAGAGTTCTTTAACCATCCGTCACGAAAAATACAGGTCATCGGAATAACCGGCACCAAGGGAAAGACAACTGTCACCTATCTCCTGGAAAAAATTCTAGAAAAGGGTGGATATTCCCCGGGGGTCATAGGAAGCATCTCTTACAGGGGGCCTGGATTTGATACACCCGCTGTAAGAACCACTCCGGAAGCTCCTGACACAAATGCTCTGATGCACAAAATGCTGGAGCAGGGCGCCACCCACTGTGTCATGGAAGTCTCTTCACATTCCATAGAAATGAAAAGGATAAACGGGATTGATTTTGATGTCACTGCTTTCACAAATCTCAGCGGCGAGCATATAGACTATCACAAATCTATTGAAAACTACTATAACGCCAAGAAAAAGCTGTTTTTAACGGCAGATAAAAGCAAACCTGTGGTCAATTCAGATTCCATCTGGGGCCGGAAGCTCATTTCAGAATTATCAAAAAAGGTTTTGAGCTTTGGCTTGAACAAAAGAGCTGATATCCATCCCGGCAAATACAGATTCAGCTCCAAAGGCATAACGGCCAGCATCACAACTCCTTCCGGAAGGATGGAGATCGTCTCTCCTCTTCTCGGAAAACCAAACCTTTACAATATTCTCACAGCTGCTTCTTGTGCCCTGGCCTTAGAAATCCCCCTTAACGCTGTTGAAAAAGGAATCGCCGCTCTGAAATACGTGCCAGGACGATTTGAAAAAATACCCAATACCCTGGGGCTCCATCTTTTTGTGGACTATGCGCATACGGATGACGCCCTGAAAAACCTTCTTGAAACCATAAAGGAGATCGCTTCACAGAGAATATTCCTTGTTTTTGGAGCCGGGGGAGACAGGGATAAATCAAAAAGGCCCAGGATGGGGGAAAAAGCAGGGAAAACAGCGGACTGGACCATTATTACTTCAGACAATCCCAGGTCTGAAGACCCCATGGATATCATTTCAAGCATTGAAAAAGGGATCCGAAAAACAGGAAAAAACAAATACGAAATCATCCCGGACAGAAGAGAGGCCATAGAAAAAGCCGTTTCCATGGCAAAAAAGGGAGATTATGTCCTCATTGCAGGAAAGGGGCATGAAAAAACCCAGACCATAAAAGACAGGGTCATCCCTTTTGATGATGTCAAAGTCGCCGAAGCTGCGGCAAAAAAAAGAGAGGATGATTAAAATGGCTGAAGTTCGATTGAGTCAGCTCGCTGAGAAGATGAACGGAAAAATCGAGCAGGGAGACCCTTCCTCTAAATTCAGAGACTTCAGCATAGATTCCAGGGATATCAAAAAAGGGAGCCTGTTTTTTGCGCTTCAGGGCCAAAGAGACGGACATGACTATATCCCAGACGCTGTGAAAAACGGAGCCAAGGGAGCTGTGATCTCCAAAGACATCTCTTATATGGAGAACAACACAGCTTATATAAAAGTCGACCATACTTTAAAGGCCCTTCAAAGACTCGCACACGAGGTTCTGCTGGAGCACGAAGTAAAAGTGATCGGAATCACGGGAAGCACAGGGAAAACCACTACCAAAGAATTCACAGCAGAGTTTCTCAAAAAAAAATACAACACCTTGAAATCCCGTGGAAACTTTAACAATCATATAGGCCTCCCTCTCTCCCTTCTCAGCCTTAACAAAGGCCATAAGGCGGCTGTCCTGGAGTACGGGATGAGCCACAAGGGAGAGATTCTGACACTGACCCGTATCGCACGGCCGGATATCGCTGTTATCTGTAATGTTTATCCCGTGCATATGGAATTTTTCGAAAACATACATCAAATAGCGGATGCAAAAAAAGAAATTCTGGACGGCATGAATCCGGAAGGAACAGCTGTTCTCAACGGAGACCAGCCTCTCATACTGAACATGATGAAATCGCTTCGAAAAAAGCCGGTTCTGTTCGGTTTTACGGATAAATGTGACGTTAAAGCCTGTAATATTCATGTCCATTCATTAGAAAAAATGTCCTTTGATTTCTTCTGTATGGGCCGCCAGGCCAGAACATTCATACCGTTTTCAAACAGGGGATATCTCTATAACTTCCTGGCAGCCGCAAGTACGGCTTCGCTTATGTCTGTTCCCTTTGACCATATCGTGGAAACAGGGAAAGAACTGAAGCCATCCCTTAACAGAGGAGAGATCCTCTACATGGATGATAATATCAAAGTGATAAACGACTCGTATAATTCCAATCCGGCTGCCCTTGAGGAAGCACTCAAAAGCCTCTCCGTTCAAAAAGGAGGAAGAAAAATCGCTGTGCTCGGAGATATGCTGGAACTTGGGGAAAGGCAAAGAGATTTCCACAGTGCTGCGGGAAAATCAGCCGCCCAAAAAAGAATCAACATGCTCATAACCGTGGGCCCTCTGGCAAAGCACATGGCCGAAGGCGCCCTGGATTCAGGAATGGCTCCCCATAATATCCTTTCATTCAGTGATTCTGAAGAAGCGGCCAGGGAAATCCCATCCCTGTTAAAAGAGAACGACATTGTCCTGATCAAAGGATCAAGAGGAGTGGAAACTGAGAAAATAGTCAGGGCCTTAAAAAAGGGAGGGAAATAAAGTGCTTTATATGCTCCTTGTTCCGCTGAAAAAATTCTTTATATTTTTCAATGTATTCCGCTATATCACGGTAAGGACAGCCCTCGCCGGAATCACCGCGCTTCTCTTTACAATGGTTCTTGGACCGTGGCTGATAAGATTTTTAAGGAAACACCAGTTCGGCGAAGCTATAAGGGAGGAAGGGCCGAAAACACATATCACAAAAAAAGGGAAGCCTACCATGGGAGGCATTCTGATCATTGGAGCCACAGCGGTTTCCACCCTTTTATGGTGTGATTTAAGCAACCTGTATATTTGGCTGGCCATGGCAACCATGCTTCTCTTCGGCGCTCTCGGCTTACTGGACGATTACCTTCAAATCAGAAAAAACCGGCCCAAAGGGCTGCTGGCAAAATACAAATTCATCCTCCAGATAGTCTTTGCCGCTGTTATTGCAGCGGTGCTCTTCTACATGGGCCTTCGGGGAGACTTTAACCTGCATCTGACCGTCCCCTTTTTCAAGAAATGGACTCCTTATTTAGGAATGCTGTATATCCCGTGGATCATGCTCATAATGGTCAGCTCATCCAATGCCGTGAATTTCGCTGACGGGCTTGACGGACTTGCCATAGGATTGACTCTGATCAGTGCGTCCTCTTTCACGGCTCTCTCTTATATAGCCGGGCATGCGCTCTGGTCCCAGTATTTAAACATTGTTCCTGTAACCCAAGCTGCAGAGCTCACTGTGCTTCTCGGATCCCTGTCCGGTGCCTGCCTCGGATTCCTGTGGTACAACTGCCACCCAGCTGAAATCTTTATGGGAGACGTCGGCTCCCTTTCTCTGGGAGCGACTCTGGGTGTCGTGGCCATAATGATCAAGCAGGAGTTCCTGCTTTTTATGGTGGCCGGTGTATTCGTGGTGGAGGCTCTTTCCGTAGTGATACAGGTAGGCTACTTCAAACTCACTGGAGGAAAAAGAGTTTTCAAGATGGCTCCCCTGCACCATCATTTTGAACTGATGGGATGGTCGGAACAAAAAATAGTCGTCAGGTTCTGGATTGTGGGAATCATATTCGCACTTTTCAGCCTGACCACACTGAAAATCAGGTAAAAATGGAACTGGAAAACAAGAAAGTCCTGGTCGTCGGCTTTGGAAAAACAGGAAAAGCCGTATGTGACTTTCTTATAAGCCTGAATAGGGATATAAAAATAAAAATAAGCGAATCAAAAAAAGAACAGGCCGTGAATGAAGAAGCTGTTCTCTATCAGAAAAGAGGCATACCGTTTGAAACAGGAGGCCATACACTCCAGTGGTTCCTGGATGCGGATCTGATCATTCCAAGCCCGGGAGTCCCCCCGATACCGCCGCTCAAAGAAGCTGAACGCAGAGGAATAAAAATAATTTCCGAGATAGAGCTCGCCTTCTCTTATCTCAAAGGGAAAATAATCGGCATAACCGGCTCGAACGGAAAATCCACTGTAACCTCGCTTGTCCACAGTATCCTCAAAGATGGGGGATTCAAATCCAATCTGGCCGGAAACATAGGGACTCCTTTGATCAGCTTTGCGGAAAAAAGTTCGGAAGACGATATCTATGTGACCGAATTATCAAGTTTTCAGCTCGAATATGTCGAAACATTTGCTCCCGATGTATCCGTGATCCTTAATATAACTCCTGACCACCTAGACTGGCACGGCAGCTTTTCATCCTACCTTCTGGCCAAAACAAAACTTCTCAAAAACCAGAAAAAAGACCAAACAGCCATACTGAACAGGGATGACCCTCAAGTCTGGGCTTCAAGAAAGCAGGGGCCTGAAAATATCCATGCTTTCAGCATGAAAACTAAAATCCGTAAAGGATGCTTCCTCCAAAAGCAATGGATCATTCTAAAAAACAAAGAAGCACAAAAAGCCATGAACATAAAGGATATTCCCCTCAAAGGGATCCACAATCAGGAGAATATCATGGCTTCCATCCTGGCAGGTCATGTGTTTGGTATCCCTCTGGATAAAATGAGAAAAACCATAATAAGTTTCAAAGGACTGGAACACCGGCTGGAAAAAGTCATGACTCTCAAAGGAGTGGATTTCTACAACGATTCAAAAGCCACCAATGTTGACGCGACCTTAAAGTCTATCATGAGTTTTGATAAAAAGATCACTTTGATTTTGGGAGGAAGAGATAAGGGAGGTGATTTCAGCCGCCTGAAAAAACAGATCAAAAAAAGGGTCAAAAAAATCATCGTGATCGGAGAAGCAGGGGAAACCATCATAAAAGCACTCGGAAAATATGCGGAAACGGAAAAGGCGGTATCCTTAAAACAAGCCGTGGAAAGGGCTTTTGATCTTTCAAAGTCTGGAGAAGCGGTGCTCCTGGCACCGGCATGCACCAGTTTTGATATGTTTGACAACTTTGAGCACAGGGGAAAGGTTTTTAAAGATGAGGTAAAAAACCTTTCTCAAAAGATAAAAAGAGCAGGTACATAAATGGAAGCATTCAGGCGTTTTGGTTTTGACAAGCCGCTGTTCATCGCCACTATTATTCTTGTGGCTTTCGGTCTTATAATGGTATTCAGCTCGTCCGCAGTGCAGTCCAATGAAAGATACGGCCAGCCTTTCACCTTTCTCATCAATCAGGCCATGGCAGCGGCAGCAGGCTTTATTCTGATTCTCATCATCATCTCAATGAAATCGGCATTTTATCAAAACACTTTATTCATATACGGGCTGCTGATCCTGACTTTAGCCCTTCTTGTGCTCTGCTTCGTGATGCCGGAGGTCAACAACACAAACCGCTCTATCCATATCTTCAGCTTCAGATTCCAACCTTCATCGCTTGCAAAGCTGAGTATCATATTGTTTCTAGCTTCCTATCTCAGCCGGAAAAAAGAAAAACTCCACCAAACGAGCACCTTGGTCGTTCCGGCTGCCGTTCTCTTTATCTTGATTCTCCTGATCATCAAGGAACCTGATTACAGCACCTCGCTCTTTATCTTCATTATCGGCTCAATAATGCTTTTTATAGGGGGGATACGATTGGACAAGCTCTTCCTTATCGGACTGGCGTCCGTGCTTGTTTTCGCGTTTTATCTCTTCCAGGCAAACTACAGAATAGACAGATGGAACTCCTATATCTCTCCTTCGAATGACCTCCTTGGCAGCGGCTTTCATGCATACCAGTCCAAGCTCGCTGTGGGCTCGGGCGGCATCGTCGGAGTCAGTATAGCGCAGAGCACTCAAAAACTTTTCTTTCTTCCCTGTGCTCACACGGATTACATCTACGCAATCATAGGAGAAGAGCTGGGTCTGATTGGAACCGTGAGCGTGCTCCTTCTTTACGGGATCATTCTATGGAGAGGCTTGCTTATATCCAGAAGAGCGCCCAATCAATTCTGCAGCCTTCTGGCAGCAGGGCTCACTATCGCTATTTTTTCTCAAGCCATGCTGAACATCAGCATTGTGCTCGGGCTTCTCCCTGCCACAGGCCTTACTCTTCCTTTTTTAAGCTACGGCAGGTCTTCCCTGCTGTATATGATGGCCAGTATCGGGATCCTTCTTCATATTTCACAAAGGAAACAGGCATATAAGAGGAAATGATGGAACAAAGAGTCATAATATCCGGCGGAGGAACAGCCGGCCATCTCTATCCTGCTTTAGTGCTGGGGAAAAAGCTGCAGGAGCAGGGCATAAAAATCACTTTTGTCGGAAGCACCCGGAAGCTCGAACAATCCATAATGAAGCACTATGATGCGGATTTCATCCCGTTGAAAATAGAAGGAATCAAGGGAAAGGGATTTCTGGTCATAAAATCAGTCCTCATACTCCCCTATTCTCTTATCAAATCGCTGCTTATCATCATAGACATAAAGCCTGCGCTTGTTATTGGCATGGGTGGATACAGTTCAGGCCCTATAGTCCTCATCTCATCTCTCATAGGGATCCCTTCCCTGATAATGGAACAAAATCTCCATCCCGGATTGACCAACCGGATCCTTACTCCTTTTGCACAAAAAGCTGTGGTGGCCTTCAAAAAATCCCTTCCGGCATTTAAAGGCAAAGGAGAATTTCTTGGAAATCCGGTAAGGGAAGAATTCTATTCGCTGAAGCCGAAACAAAGAGAAGAACGCCTTACAATCCTTGTTTTCGGAGGGAGCCAGGGTTCTCATTTCCTGAACAATAAAATAACCATGAGCCTCCCCCTCCTGAAAGCCAGAAAAGACGCGCTCAAGATCTTTCATCAAACAGGAGAAAACGACCTGAACTGGGTCAAAGAAAGTTACGAACAAAACGGCTTTGAGAGCACGGAAGTATCGGCCTTTTTCTTTAACATTTACGAATATTTCCAGAAGTCGGATTTGATTGTGTGCCGGTCGGGAGCCACCACCATAGCAGAACTTATTGCATCTCAAAAGCCTTCCATTCTGGTCCCCTTTTCCCTTTCTACAGAAAACCATCAGCTTTTGAATGCCAGGGAACTGGAAAGAATCAAGGGAGCGGAAATCATTCTTGAAAAGGATTTTACTCCGGAAAATTTTTCATCTAAAATCACTTATTTTATTGAAAATAAAGACACACTCAACCAGATGGAGAAAAAACTGAAACAATTAAAAAGAGAAAACCCTGCGGAAAAAATCACAGCGCTTTGTCTGGGGCTTATGAGAAAAAAGAAGAGGAGAACATAAATTGATCAAGCGGACAAACAGAAAACTCAAACATATCCATATGGTCGGAATCGGAGGGACCGGCATGAACGGGATTGCTGAAATCCTTCTGAACCTCGGATACGTCGTGTCAGGTTCAGATCTGATCCCCCAGGAATCAACCAAACGGCTTGCTTCTCTAGGAGCTGATATCAACATAGGCCACAAAGCCGGTCTTGTGCAGGCAGCAGATGTAGTAGTCATTTCCTCTGCCATAAAACCGGATAATATAGAAGTCATTGAGGCAAAAAAACTGAAAATTCCCGTTATCCCGAGAGCAGAGATGCTGGCAGAACTGATGCGGCTGAAAAACAGCATTGCCGTGACCGGTTCTCACGGCAAAACCTCTACTACTTCCATGATCGCCCATGTCCTTGAAAAAGGAGATTTCGATCCCACTATTATTGTAGGAGGCCGTTTGAATACGGTCGGCGCCCATGCCAAACTGGGCGAGGGAGAATTTATTGTCGCCGAAGCTGACGAAAGCGACCGCTCTTTTCTTTACCTGTCTCCGTACATTGCCGTGCTGACGAACCTTGACGAAGAACATCTTGACCAGTACAAGACCGTTGAAGAAATAAAAAAGACCTTTATAAATTTTGCAAATAAGGTTCCTTTTTACTGTCCGGTCATATTGTGCCTCGATGATGCCAACCTTCAGAGCCTGATTCCCGGCCTCGAGAGAAACATCATCACCTACGGATTCTCTGCCCAGGCAGACATCTATGCCACAGACCAGGAATTTAAAAATTTCTCTTCCACATCGACCCTGTATCATAAAAACAAAAAGATAGGGAGGCTTAAACTGAACGTTCCCGGAGCGCACAATATTTGCAATGCCATGGCTGCCGTCGCTGTGGGGCTCAATCTGGATATCCCCGTTCCTGCAATCCTTGAAGGTCTAGAAAGCTACACCGGGATCGGCAGGCGTTTTGAACTTAAAAAGAAAATCAAAGACATAATTGTCATAGAAGACTACGCTCATCACCCTACTGAGATCATAAAAACCCTGGAAGCTGCCAAGCGGGGATGGATGCGAAGGAACCTGGCTGTTTTTCAACCCCACCGGTATTCCCGTCTCTCCATGCTGATGAACGAATTCGCTACCTCGTTCAATCAGGCGGACATCCTCATTATCACTGAAGTGTATCCGGCTGGGGAAAACCCGATTCCGGGTATTTCCGGGGAAAAACTTTTTGAGGAAATACAAAAGTTCGGACATAAAAGTGTTTATTTTGAACCTGACATGAATAAAATTCCCAGCCTGGTTGCAGAGCTGTCACAGCCCAAGGACATGATACTGGTTCTTGGGGCAGGCAGTATCTCCGGAACCATCCCGGGCATTATAGAAAAACTGAGAGGCAAAAAAGAGAATGGCCGTTAACCTGAATCCTTCCATAAAGCATAAGCTGAATCCCTTTATCTCCCAGCCCTATTTTCGCAGAGACGCAGAACAAACAAGATCACATAGGATCAAAAGAAAAATAAAACTTGGGCCAAAACATATCATTATCAGCTTTCTGCTCATCGGAGGCCTGTTTTTTCTTGTCCAGAAGGCCTATCTGTTTCTCATCACATGGGATAGGCTGGAAGTGGACAGGATTGAAATCCGCTGCGCAAAGCCCGGACTCAAAAATTCCATCCAGGGCTTCTTCCAGGGGAAAAGACTGGGAAATCTCCTTCTTCTTGACATCGGCGGGATGCAGGAAATCATCAAATCATATACCTGGGTCAGGGATGTCCATATGAAAAAAATATTTCCTTCTACTGTGTATATAGAAATAACGGAAAGAGTGCCCATAGCCATCATAAAGAAAGACCGCTTCTATCTCATAGACAGAGACGGCGTCCTGCTCGAGGAAGTTCAACTGGCAGAAAACAGCGGACTTCCTCTTATCGCTGACAGCAGCGGATTCGAGAAAGACTTTGAGGATAAATTTGAGCTGGCACTGAACTGCCTTGAAAACCTCACCCCGGAACAAAAACGCATGATAAAGACGATCGACATGTCAAAATACAGATGCGTCTCGGTCAAGCTGAACCAAAACTCTCCGTGGCTTATTTTAGGTGAGAGCGATTTCTCAAACAAGATCCGGGAATACATGGATAAAAGACTTTATTTTGCCAAATTCGGAGAGCTGCAGAGTATAAATATGAGGTTTAAGGACCGTTTTATACTCACACCGGAAAAAAATTTATCAAATAAACAAATATCCTTGCCGGAAAAGGAGGGAAGCTGATGCCTAAAAACGGATATATAGTGGGAATCGACATCGGGACAAAAAAAACAACAGCCCTTATAGGAGAAGTAACAGAAGAGAAAAAAATCGAAATCATAGGTATCGGAACCGCGGATTCCAGGGGGCTGAGAAAGGGAGTGGTGGTGAACCTTGACGCCACTGTGGAGGCCATAAAAAAGGCACAGGAAGAAGCGGAACTCATGGCCGGATTTGAAATCGATTCCGGATATGTAGGCATTTCCGGAGCTCACATAAAGAGCTTTAACAGCAGGGGCGTGATTGCCGTATCAGGGAAAAACAGAGAAATAACCAGAGAGGATATAAGACGCGTTATCGAACAATCCAAAGCCGTCTCCATTCCCCCCGACAGAGAGATTATTCACATCATTCCTCAGGAATATGTGGTCGATGAACAGGACGGGATCAAATATCCGCTCGGGATGAGCGGTATCAAACTGGAGGTCAATGTCCACATAGTCACTGGCGCCATAACTTCCGTTCAAAATCTTAAGACATGCATATCCCGGACCGGTATCGGGATCGAGCAGATCGTACTCAATCAGATCGCCACCAGCCAATCCGTTCTCACGCATGATGAGATGGAGCTGGGCGTGGGGCTGATCGATATCGGAGGCGGGACCACGGAAATAGCCATCTTTGAGAGAGGAAGCCTCTGGTACACTTCCGTTATTCCTATCGGAGGGGATAACTTCACGAACGATATAGCTGTCGGTCTGCGCACGCCTATTCCGGAAGCGGAAAAAATCAAGAAAAAATTCGGCTGTGTGTCCAGTCCTCTGGTCGATGAACAGGACACCATTGAGGTTCCGTCCGTGGGACGCGGGAAAAAAGCAAGAGTGCTTTCAAGACAGCTTCTCGCTGAAATCATACAGCCGAGGGCAGAAGAAATATTCCGTCTGGTCGATAATGACATCAAAAGAATGGGATATGAGAAATCATTGAACTCGGGCATTGTCCTTACCGGCGGGACATCGCTTCTTGACGGCCTCGAAGAAATCGCTGAAGGAGTCTTTGACCTTCCTGTAAGACAGGGAGACCCCGGAGGAGCGGGAGGACTGGTCGATCGAGTCAACACTCCTGATTACTCCACGGCCGTGGGTCTTCTTTTATACGGATTCAACAAATGGAAGGAAAAAGGCTTCCCAAAAGATAAAAAGAAAGGCTTCTGGGTCAAACTCAAAGATTGGCTCAAAGAAGCATAGGAGGTAAAAAATGAGTGAGGAACAAAAAACAAAACTAAAATTTCATCTGGTCGATGAAAGCCCTGGAGCAAAAATCAGGGTCATTGGAATCGGCGGCGGAGGCGGAAACGCCGTAAACCGCATGATCGAATCACAAATTGACGGAGTGGAATTTATTGCCGTCAATACCGACCTGCAGGCATTGAGCAGCAACAAAGCCGGAACCAAACTCCAGATAGGAAGCAAGCTCACAAAAGGGCTGGGTTCCGGAGGAAGACCTGATGTCGGGCGGGAAGCTGCCATGGAGGATACCGAGAAATTGATCGAGCTCCTGGAAGGGGCGGATATGGTATTTCTGACCACGGGCCTGGGCGGAGGAACCGGAACCGGGGCCACACCGGTTCTGGCGAATCTCGCATCTGAAATGGATGTCCTGGCTATCGCCATTGTCACCCTTCCCTTTAACTTTGAAGGAAAAATCCGCGCAGACCAGGCGAACGACGGACTGGAAGAGCTGAGGTCAGCTGTGGATACGGTGATCTCAATCCCCAATGAGAGACTTCTGGAAACCGTGAACCTGGATACTTCCATGCATGAAGCTTTTAAAATGGCCGATGATATCCTGCGTCAGGCTGTCCAGGGTATCTCTGATCTCATCACAAGACCCGGCCTGATCAATCTCGATTTCGCTGATGTCAAGTCCATCATGAAAGGAATGGGGATGGCCTTTATGGGAACCGGCATTGCATCAGGGGAAAACCGGGCGCTTGACGCGGCTCAAAAAGCCATCTCATCTCCTCTTCTTGTGGACACATCCATATCCGGGGCCCAGGGTGTGCTCATCAATATAACCGGAGGAAAGGATATCCGGCTGCATGAAGTATCCAAGGCCTCTGAATTGATCCACCAAAAAGCCCACCCGGATGCCAACATCATTTTTGGAACGGTCATAGACAGCTCCATGAAGGAGACCGTTAAGGTCACAGTGATCGCGACCGGATTTGACTCAAAAACAGACCAGGATTACCTCAAACCACAGGAATTGATCTCTCATCCTGCTGAGGATACTCCGCCTCCGTTTGAAGTCCATCAAGAAACACCCCCGTATGTGTTTAGGCCCAGGGGAAACCGGGTCATAGACGAAAATCCGCAAACAAACTGGGAAAAAAGATGGGACTCATATGACACTCCGTCCTTCATAAGAAAAAACAAAGAGAGATCCGCAGGAAAATCCTCCTATGATATCAGCTGATCTTGTTGTTTCCGGATGCGAACAGCTCCTTACATGCAGGGGGACTGCGCCTAAAAGGAAAAAAGACCTCCTGGAACTGGGCGTGATCGAAAAAGGGTGCATTGCCTCAAAAAACGGAAAGATCGTTTTTGTAGGCCGAGAAGATGAATTAAGGAGCCAGGTCACTGAAACATCCGGATGCCTTAAGATAGACGGCAGAGGGTTGACCTGCCTTCCGGGTCTTGTCGATTCCCACACTCACCTTCCCTTTGCCGGGAGCCGGGAACAAGAATTCCTCCTGCGGCTCCAAGGCCACACCTATCTTGAACTGGCCGAAAAAGGTATGGGCATACAGAGCTCAGTGGAAAAAACAAGGAAGGCTTCGAAAAAGGAGATCGTATCTCTTTGTCATAAAAGACTCAACACTATGCTCCTTCACGGCACAACGACCGTTGAAGCAAAAAGCGGATACGGGCTCAACCTTAAGGATGAGATAAAACAGCTCGAAGCGTTAAAACAAGCTGACCGGTCGCATCCCGTGGACATCATTCCCACATTCATGGGTGCCCACGAAGTGCCAAAGGAGTATAAGAACAAAAAGCATGAGTATATAAAACTCCTCACTCAAGAAATCATACCGGCCGTCAGAGAAAAAAACCTGGCAGAATTTTTCGATATTTTCTGCGAACAAGGCGTTTACTCCGTTGACGAGTCAAGGGCCTTGATCCGGGCCGGGAAAAAAGCAGGTTTTAAAATCAAAATTCATGCTGACGAATTTGCATCTCAGGGAGGCGCCCAACTGGCTGCTGAAGAAAAAGCTGTGTCCGCCGAACATCTCATTGCCATCAATGAGGACGGCATTCAAAGGATTTCTAACAGCTCTACAGCAGCCGTTCTGCTTCCTGGTGTCCCGTTCTTCCTTATGCAGAACAAACGGGCGCCTGCCCGGAGACTCATTCAGTCAGGAGCGGCCGTGGCTCTGGCTACAGATTTCAACCCGGGAAGCTCCATGACCGAATCGCTCTTTTTTATCATGCAGCTGGGGGTCTACACCATGGGTATGAGCATCGAAGAATCCATAAACGCCGTGACCCTCAATGCGGCCTATGCGGTCGACCGCCATAATGAGATAGGAAGCCTGGAGACCGGCAAAAAAATGGACCTCATTCTGTGCGATGCCCCCAATTACCCCTTCCTTGTGTACCATTTCGGCATCAACCCCGTAAAACACGTCATCAAAAACGGAAAATGGGTGGTAAAGGAGGGGCTCCTCTATGGATAGGGGGACGTCCCATTAGGTACCACCCTAGTATAGAACCACCCATTTAGGTACGCGGCTTACTATCGGAATGTAATTTTCCCTTATCCTTCCTCGTCAGAACCAAATCTATATAGGGACTTACGTTTGCAGACTTGCAGGGCGGTATTAAATGGAAACATTTCAGAAGGAAACAATCTAAAATATTTTTTTTATACCCAGCGGATTCATTAATATAGGGTGGTACCTAATGGAGCGTCCCCAATAACAAGAGGTTTTACCATTATCTTTCTGAAATAAACGTGATTCCCCTTACCCCAGCTTTCTCCGGGATGGACCTGGACTCCGATGAATCCCTCATCCGGGACCCTGTATCTTCCGTCTTTCATCTCATCCTTAAATTCAACCACTTCTTTTCCATTCAGGCTCACTTTGATGATAGGAGGCTGGCCTTTTATGCTCACAAGAATCTGATTGTAGTCGTCTTTTTTCCACAACTCTTTCACCCCAGGATTATGGAGCAAAAAATCGCCTCCCAGGGGGCAGTAAACAGCCCCTACTTCCCCGTCAGGTCTGTAATCTATGGTTATCTGATACGAAAGAACACTGGGCTGGACGCGTAAAAAAAGGCCTGAATCCACAGGATAATCAGCCTTGACTTCCGCATAAAGAATAAAATTTTTATACTTCTCTTGCGTGACAAGAAGTCCGCCTTTTCCTTCCGGATACTGGGTCCCCACCAGGACTCCGTCCTCAACGGTCCACTGGCCGCAGTCTCCGCTGTATTCCGTCAGCTTGCGCCATCCGTCAAGGTTCTTATTATTGAATAGGACGATGAAGCCCTGTTCCTCAAAATCAGAGCCTTTTTCCTGCCGTCCTGAGACTGCACTGGCAGTAAGGACCGTCAAAATAAACAGCAAGCTTAAACTCAAAAGTAAGGATCTTTTTTTCATTGTCCTCTCATCTCCTCAATCAAGAGTTCGGCTTCAGCCGCAGCCAGCTTCCCGAGCCGAACACACACTTTTGAGCTGGTTCCGGGGGGCCTGATGTCCTGGCATTTCAGAGGAGCCTGAGACTGCCACCGCTTCCAGTATTTATCAACCGCAACGCTGCACAGTCTTTTGGCCTCGCTTCTTTCTTCCTGAATCGTTCCCGAAGCAAATCCCAGACCCATGACGCCCCCTGTCAGCAGCCCGCACAAATCCCTTTTCCCTATTCCGCCCCCGAAACCAGAGGCAGCCCAAACAGAGTCTTCAGGGAGGTCGAGATG
This sequence comes from Candidatus Aminicenantota bacterium, assembly GCA_021162615.1. Lineage (GTDB taxonomy): Bacteria > Acidobacteriota > Aminicenantia > Aminicenantales > Aminicenantaceae > WJMT01. The sequence goes on along the minus strand of JAGGYH010000012.1, from coordinate 2,271 downwards.
CCTCAAAGAAACCATCAATATGGACTCGGCACAGGAATATCCTTTCCCGAAATAGTTCATAAATTCCTTGGCCATGGAAGATCTCTCCACCGTCTTTGACTCTTCTTCACTGAGCTCCAGGGCTAATTCTTTTTTCTGGACAAAAGGAGTGTACAGACCAGTCCTGCTTCCGAAACAGGCTGCTGCCAGGATTCCTGAGGCAGAGAACATAAAATCCCTTCGATCGAAGCGGTTTTTCTTCTCTAATTCCATTCTTCCCTCCACTAAGGAGAACTTAATCCCATCCATTATACACAAGCCCCCCCAGAATATCGACATAATATCCTATTCATCCAGTCTCATGCTTAAAGAAATTCAGGTGTGGCTGAAGCGCCATAAAAGATTTAGCCTTCGAATGAGGCTTTTCGAGGGTACCCGGCAAAGCCGGGCGACGAGTATGTCTGACCCACGAACGGGGGGAGTTACGCAGGAGCCGAGAAAAACGAAGGAGAATGGCGTTAAAAATCTTTTGCAAGCGACAGCCATATCTGAATTTCATCATTTGAAATATTTGTCCCACATCCTGTACTGAATGGCCTCTGATATATGAGCCGCACTCAGCCCCTCTGCCCCCTCCAGATCCGCAATGGTTCTGGCGACTTTAAGGACCCTGTCATAGGCTCTCGCGCTGAATCCCAGTTTATCGACAGCTAAATGCAAAAGCTCCTCCCCTTCCTTGTCCGGAGTGCAAAAATGCTTCAGCTCTTTAACCCCCATCTCAGCATTGCAAAAAATCTTTTGGCCTCTGAAGCGCTTGAGCTGTCTGTCCCTGGCTTTAACGACTCTTTTCCTTATGGTATCGGACGCCTCCCCTCCCTCTTTTGAAGAGATATCTTTGTAGTCGACCTTGGGCACTTCCAGATGGATATCGATCCGATCCAGAAGAGGGCCTGAGATTTTTGAATAGTATCTATTTCTCTGGCTGTCCGTACATTCATATCCGGAATCAGGCAAAAAACAGTGGGAATCCTCGCACGGATTCATAGAGGCGACCAGCATAAAAGAAGAAGGATAGGTCACGGTCATGGATGCTCTGGAAATAGTAACTTTGCCGTCTTCCATGGGCTGTCTGAGGCTTTCCAGGACCTTTTTCCTGAATTCAGGAAGCTCGTCCAGGAACAGCACACCATGATGGGCCAAACTCACATCCCCCGGCCTGGGAATCACGCCCCCTCCAATTAAACCGGCATCCGATGTGGTATGATGGGGGGACCGGAAAGGCCTGTAAACAACAGCTCCCCTGTCTCCTAAAAGCCCTGCCACGCTGTAGATCTGCGTGGTCTCTACAATTTCATCAAATGTCATGGGAGGCATTATCGTGGGCAGGCGCCTGGCCATCATGGTCTTTCCCGCACCCGGCGGTCCGATCATCAAAACATTATGGCCTCCGGCTGCCGCCACTTCCAGAGCCCGTTTGCAGTGTTCCTGGCCCTTAATATCTCTGAAGTCAAAATTCATATCTTCATCTTTAAGAAGGTCCTTAAGGTCAAAATTCGATGGTTTAATATCCGCAGACCCATTAAGCATGCTTATCACTTCATGGATGTCATTCAAAGCATATATATCCAATCCCTTTACAAGTGCGGCTTCCTTCTCGTTCTCTCTGGGTATGACGATGCCTTTAAAGGCTTTTTTCTTTGCCAAAACGGCTGTGGGGAGAACACCCGGAACAGGCTTGATCCTGCCGTCAAGGGCCAGTTCTCCGGAAAACAAAAAGTTCTTAAGACGGCTGCTGGGAAAGACCTCCAGATGAGCCAAAAGCCCAAGAGCTATAGGGAGATCAAATGCCGAACCCTCTTTTTTTCTGTCAGCTGGAGCAAGATTGATAATGATTTTCCGCCTTGTAACAGGGTATCCGCAGTTTTTCAGAGCTGTCTTTACCCTTTCCCTGCTTTCTCTGACCGTCTTGTCCGGAAGCCCGACCGTAACAAAATCAGGTACTCCGAAAACAATATCGACCTCCACCTCCACTAAATAAGCCTCCACTCCATAAAGAGCGGAACCGGCAATTTTAAACAGCATTGGCTTCTATTCAGAAAGACGCCGGCACAGGCAGTAAATTATCATACAAAAGAAAATTATAACGAATATCTATTCTGTCTTATTCACAAGTCTAGATTAAGGATAGCTTACTGAAATTCAGGTGCGGACGCGGCGACATTGAAGATTTAGCCTTCGGATGCAGGAAGTCGATCCTGGTTATTCACGAATCGAGGTTGCAGCAGATGCTGT
>JAGGYH010000133.1 GCA_021162615.1 Candidatus Aminicenantota bacterium | reverse complement strand
GCCGCCTTCTAATGGGCGTCCCCTTAAAAAAACCTTACTTAAAAAAGCCTTAAAAAAATTGTTTTTTTTCAGGCTTTCGCCAACTAAATGGGAGATGAACCTTATTTAATTAAGATATATTCATGGTGTAATAGATGATCCAAAATATCTTTTTATTCTAAAACATTTTTGAGTCGCCAGAATACCTGTCCACCTATTTCAATTAGATCGCTAATAAGGCGGCGAGTTTTTTCTGGATAGTTTTTATATAGTATTCTAAAGGCATCTATCCAATCTTGTTCGAGGTAAAACATTCGTAATTTTCTTTTTGTTTTTACTCCCAACAAGTAAGAACGGATTATGATTAATGTATCTTCAGGGGCATTATAAGCAAACTTAATCATTGATTTTATCAGTCCTCGGCCCCAATCTAAATCTCCTTCTGTTTTAATAAGTGTCTTTTGCACTTTATTTGCAAGCCACTTTAGTTCGAAAATATTATTTTCTAAGCTAATCCAAAGGCCAAAATATCTAAAGAGTTCTGGATTACTGTAGTTTTCAAGCAACCATTCCCAGAGTTTCTTTATTCTCTTTTTAATCATGGGTTTTTTCTTTAAAAGTTCATCTAATTTGGGATTTTTTCCAGAAATGAACACGCGTCCAATAAAGATTACAAATGATGAGTGTTGTTTAATAGTTCCTTTTTCCCAAAATAGTTTGAAAAGTTCATGATCATCTCCAAAATCCGCGTAATGCATATGGGCTAGGGCTAAGTGTGCGGCTAATCCTTCATCTGGATCTTTGAAATATTTTCTGTCTTTTTCCCTGATTCCTTGAAGATTTAATCCTTGTTCATAAAGTGCTTGGAAATTAGGATCAAAAAACACCTTTTCATAAAGATTATTGGCGAGATATCCTTCCCATGCAGCAAGATGCGTATTCCGGAGCAAAGTCCCATCCCATTCCGGAGCAAAGTCCCCACCGATTCCGTTTGAAAGTCCCACCTGATTCTGTTTGAAAGGTACCACCGATTCTGGCGGAAAGTACCCTTTTTTTTGGGTAGTTTCCGGAATGGGTGGGAACCATGAAACGGAATCAAAAAAAAGAGCGATTGGATGAAAAAAATAATGAATTATGCCATACTTTTGAAATTATATTTCAGGAGGAGAAATGGCACACAGGAGAAAAAGTGTGAGAAAGATCAAAGAAACAATACGGCTGCATGAGGCTGGCTTTAACAAAAACCAGATTGCCGGCAGTGTGAGTACTTCCCGTAAGACAGTAAGAAAATACATAGAAAGAGTTGAATCACTGGGATTGACATATGCAGAGATCGAGAAAATGACTCCGAAGCAGTTATATGCGAGGCTTTTTCCTGTTAAACCGGAAGATGGCATAGGGTTAAAACCTAGGCCTGATTGGCAGAAGACCTACAATGACATGAAGAAAAAAAGTGTGACACTGGCGCGCTTGTGGGAAGAGTACATAGATGTATATCCGGATGGATACAGATACAGCCAGTTTTGCCATAATTACGGCCGGTGGCGAAAGAGACTGGATATAAGTATGCGCCAGGATCATAAAGCTGGAGAAAAACTTTTTGTAGACTTTGCTGGACAGACGGTTCCGATCACAAACCCGGCGACAGGGCAAATCAAACAGGCCCAAATTTTTGTTGCTACCATGGGAGCAAGCAATTATTCCTATGCGGAAGCGACCTGGACACAAACTCTTGCTGACTGGATCCAATGCCATGTAAATGCCTTTAGCTTTTTTGGGGGATGTACGGAGTTAGTAGTGCCAGATAATTTAAAATCTGGAGTTAGTAAAGCTTGCCGCTATGAGCCTGATCTGAATCCAACATATCACGATTTTGCCCTGCATTACAGAGTAGCCATTGTACCAACACGAGTCAAAAGACCAAAAGATAAGGCGATTGTTGAAAACGGGGTGCTTGTGGTAGAGCGCTGGATTTTGGCAGCATTGAGGAATTTTACTTTTTTCTCTCTGGCAGAGCTTAATGAAAAGATCTCAGAGCTGTTGGAAAAACTCAATAATAAACCCTTCCAAAAGCTTGAAGGGACCCGGACAACTCATTTTGAAGCCCTGGATAAACCGGCTCTACAGCCTTTACCAAAAACGGCCTATGAGTTTGCTGAATGGAAAAGAGCTGCTGTCAATATCGATTATCATGTTGAAGTTGAAAGCCATTATTACTCTGTTCCTTATAAATACAGGGGAGAAAAAGTAGATATCAGAATAACTGCCAAAACAGTCTCTGTTTACAAAGACGGCTGCAGGATAAGCTCTCATGTCCGCAGTTTTTCTAAAGGACACCATACAACGATACTGGAGCATCTGCCTAAGTCCCACAGGGAGTATAAACAATGGACGCCTTCGAGAATAATCTCCTGGGCAAAAAACTTCGGGGAAAATACTGGCCTGGTAGTAGAAACGATCATAGAGAGAAAAGAACATCCAGTGCTTGGTTACAGAAGCAGCCTGGGGATTATCCGCCTTGAGAAAAGCTATGGCAGGAAACGGCTGGAAGCTGCTTCCAAACGGGCCGTAGCCTTTGGGGCTTACTCTTATCAAAGCATTAAATCAATATTAGAAAAAGGATTGGATAAAAAACCTTTGGAAGAAGAATCAAACAAAAATGTTCCCCAAAACCACAAAAATGTCCGTGGCTCTGTATATTATCAACCCCAGGAGGAAAACGTATGTTAATCAATCAGACGCGTGAAAAACTTGAACAACTAAAATTTAAAGGAATGCTTCAAGCCTTTGATGAACAAATCTCTTTACCAGAGGTCAAAGATCTAACCTTCGAGCAAAGGCTAGGTTTGTTAATAGATAGGGAAATAATAGAAAGACAAAACCGGCGCTTGAAAACACGACTCCGCCAAGCCAAGTTGAGAGAGAATGCCGCTATAGAGGATATTGATTTTCAAAGTTCAAGAGGGCTTGATAAGGCTGTCATTCTCTCTTTAGCCCAATGCGAATGGATAAACAGAAACCAGAACATAATCATCACAGGCCCTACCGGGGTGGGAAAAACCTATCTCGCTTGTGCCCTGGCTCAAAAAGCATGCCGGCAAGGATATAAGGCAATCTATCACCGGCTTCCCCGTCTCTTTGAACAACTGGCAATGGCTAAAGGAGACGGCCTCTATGCTAAATTATTGGATAAAACAGCCAAATCCGACCTTATTATATTAGATGATTGGGGCCTTTCTGTCTTAACAGAATCACAGAGAAAAGACCTTTTAGAACTGATAGAAGACAGATATAGCCTGAGGTCAACAATAATCGCTACTCAACTGCCGATCACAAAATGGCATGAAGTAATAAATGATCAAACAATAGCTGATGCCATCCTCAACGCTACTGCCCATCAGATCCAAAAAGTTTTCTCCCCAAAAAAAGGAAGAAAGCCTTCCGCTTCCCCTCATATGCTCATCTCCGCTGCTGAGTGCTCCATTGGT
>JAGGYH010000078.1 GCA_021162615.1 Candidatus Aminicenantota bacterium | reverse complement strand
ATATATAAACAGTATTGGGATGATAAAAAATACAATTATGATATAAAGGATAGGTACATACTTTCTTTTGACAGAAAATCTTGCGAATTTTTTAGCCATATTGACGGGGATGAATTTAAGAGGCCACCATACGGCGATCCCTGTTATATTGAACAGAAGGTGAGAAAACGCGACTATGATTGCAGAAAGGTTTCCAGTCACCAGGGCCGCTAAAATAGCTGTTACTGTGGTTCCTATATTGGAGCCTAAAGTATAGGGGAAAATCTGAACTATGGTCAATAGGCCGGCTCCGGCCATGGGGACAGCCAGGGAAGTGACAATGGAACTGCTCTGCACAAACGCAGTGAGCACCAAACCCAACAAAAAGGCACGCAAAGCTGTCTTGAAGATATATCTGTCAAACCACATTTCTGCTTTTTGGACAACCAGTATTTTCAAACACTTGACCATTCTGGCAAGGGCCAGTAAAAGAAATCCCAGAGATATTAGGAATAAAATCCATGGGTATTCTCCCAGAGACTTTATGAGTATGCCCACCAAGGGCCGGGTCAAAGCTTTTACCGGGCTTAAGAATTTAAGTCCCCCGATGTTTTGAAAGTTCTCTCCCATAAAAGCGGCTATATGTCCAAGAAAATTTGTGAAATACTGGAAAGGAAATATCACAATGACAGCCAAAACATTAAAAAAATCATGGACAATAGCAGCAGAAAGGGCTCTCTCGAATTCTATATTGCGTTTTGCCTGTGTCAGAGATACCACCAGATTCGTAACTGAAGTCCCGATATTAGCTCCCATTATGATAGGGATGGCATTGGCTATGTTCAGCGCTCCTCCGGCCACCATGCCCACCACAATAGAAGTGGTCGATGAGGAAGACTGGATGATAGAAGTAGCTAATATGCCTATGAACAAACCCACCAGAGGATTGGTTGTGGTCTCGATTAAATTTTCTGCCAATCCCTTCCCGAACAGCTTCAGGGATGATCCCATAAGTTCAAGGCTGAATAAGAATAAATATATGAAGAGAAGCAAAAACAGGATATTAAAAAGATTGATATGTCTTTTATAAAATCCTCTTTCTCTTTCAGATATCATATCTTTTTTGATAGAACAACCACTGAATTAAGGAACCTTATAACACAGCCAAAGCTCACTGTCAAAATTTTCCACAGAACACATCAACCGGTTAACTTGGATTTCAAATAAGGTCAATAGACAAGAACTTATTTAGAGTTATCAGGCTTAATCTCTTTCTTAGATTTATATGCGCTTTTCCTTGAAATCTCATACATCTTATGCAAAGCCATCAGCCATGACAGTAAAGATTCAGCACCTTCGTTTTTATTAAGGCCAAACGACTGCAGACCATCCATGCATCCTCCGGTTTTAAAGTCATAAAGAGTGGCCCCTAAGTCATTATTTCCTAAAAACCAGCTGTATATCCAATCAATTTTTTTGATAAAATAACTGTCTCCGGTTACAAGAAAAGCTTCATATAAGGCATCAATCAGGGCTGCAGCCTCTACAGGCTGTTGATCAAACTTTGACCTTTTCCCATTCCGCTTATACCATCCATCGTTTCCTATTATAGTAAGGTGGCTGTCTTTAGGAGCTGTTTGAATTTGTAAAAGCCATTTTAAAGATTTCAATCCTATAGATTTGGCTTCTTCATTTTCATAAAATCGGCCAAAAGCTAATAAAGCCTGGGGAAGCCTTGCGTTCTCATAACTTATTATATCTTCACCCCATACCCAGTCTTCTGACATATTGCTCTTAAAAAGCTCTAACAGTTTCTTCCCTAATTTGTTACAAGTCAACCGAGCATTTCTATCTCCCACAAATTGTTTTAAATAAGAAACTCCTCCCAGAATCGAGAATGCCCAAGCTCTGGGAGAAGTGAAATTATGAAGCAGGCTAAACGCATGATGAAATATCTCTGTTCCTAAGTTGGCAAGAGAATCATTAGGTGCTTCTGATACTAACAGTCCTGCAGCCCAAATCATCCTTCCACAGCTATCTTCTGATTCGCTTTCCTTAATCCATTGTTTGTCATAGGAGAGTCTGTTTCTGACTTTTCCATTGACCCTATCTAAGGCATACAATAAATAAGCAGAATAAACATTAAGTAAGGGGAGGATAGAGTCGTTCTTAAAAAGTCTCCAGTTTTTTATGGAAACAATCAGAGCTCTTGCATTGTCATCTGTTGTGTAGCCATGACTCCGATTCGGAATTGTATAGGTTGCATGCTCAAAAATACCAGTATCATCAGTGAGGTTTCGGAGATGCTTTAAATCAACCTCGGGAAGTCCAATTTGAAGTTTCTTAATTTCCTCCCAGCCCTCTTTTGAAATACCAACACTAACTTTCCTCTCTTTATACCTGTCGCGAGCTGTTTCAAATATCTGGATATAAGAAGAGGCCACCTGCTGCCAAATCATCGAACGCCCGAAATCATACACTTTCTTTCGCATCCTCTGTCTGGTGACTTCATCTCCGGCCAGTTTTGTAATCGCACCTGTCAGAGCTCTTGAATCTCTAAAAGGAACAATAATCCCCCTGTCTTCTGCCAAAAGTTCCTGTGCATGCCAGTATGGAGTCGAAATGATCGCCTTCCCGCATGCGACAGCATAAGATAATGTTCCAGAAGATATCTGTTCTCTTGCTAAATAAGGTGTGACATAGATATCAGCCGTCACTAGATATTTTATAAGTTCATCCAAGGATATATAACGGTCGTGAAACAATACGTTTTTCTCCAATCCTTTTTTCTTGACTAACTGTTCTAAAGAAATCCTGTACTCTTCTCCATGAGATCTCTTAACGTTTGGATGAGTGGCTCCCAAAACAATATAAAGAATATTGGGATATTTTTTTACAACTTCAGATAAGGCTTCTATAACGAATTCAATCCCTTTATTTGGACTTATCAGTCCAAAGGTCAGCAGGACCAGTCTTCCCTCAGCATCAATTTGATCCTTATAGTAGCTTGTATCTAAAAACGGAACATCAGGTGCTCCATGATGAACCTTTCTTATTTTATCCTTATCCACTCCGTAAATGTGAGTAAGCATATTAATAGCCTTATCTGCCAAAACCACCACCATGGTGGAGTAAGAACATATTTCTTTTAGAATTTCTTTCTGATGAGGAGATGGATTCTCCAGCACTGTATGCAGATTAGTTACCACTGGTTTCTTTAACCGTTCAAGGAGGGAGATAATGTGTTCTCCATCCTGGCCTCCAAAGATACCAAATTCATGCTGGATACATACTGCCTGTGAAAATGACAGATTCAAAAAATCAGCAGCTTTTTGGTAATCACTCCTGTTTTGGACGTTTATTTCAAATATGACTTCATCCCCATAAGGATAGCCTTCAAGCCTGTCATTTAAAGCCACCACTTGAAAGAGGCTGTTCTCACCTAATTTTTCACCCTGCAGTTTAGCTGACGCCAGGGCAAGGTCCCTGGTGTATGTTCCTATACCGCAGCGCCGCGGAGGATAAGTCGCTAAAAATGATACTGGTATTTTTTTGTATATCTGACTAGATTCACGCATTTAAAACACCTCCCTTCTTTTTCCCATTCAATCCAGCCTGAACTATCCTTAACCTCGACTTGTGAATAATCCAGGTTAGTTGATAATTTATATCACTTATCAACAATTCATTATATAATCTATTACCTCGTTTAAATTAGCTGTAGCAAGGCATACGGATGTGTCAGCTGCTCCATAATATATTCTGAGTTCATTTTTCTCCTTATCCAGGACCGCTCCGGTGGGAAACACAACTCCTGGAACATCACCCACAAATTCATATTCTGCTTTGGGTCCCATCACCCACTCTTCACTTCTCTTTATGAGTTCCCAGGGCTTTTCCAAATCAAGCAATGCCAATCCCATTCTATACAATTTTCCTGCGGCTGTTCCTCGAATTCCATGATAAATAATCAGCCAACCTTCAGAAGTCTCGATAGGTTGGGTTCCTAAGCCAACCCTGTGACAATCCCATAAACCTCCTCTGGTTGGAATCAATATGCGATGTTCCCCCCAATGAATCAAGTCAGGAGAAAATGACATCCAAATATGAGCTTCTCCTTTAACAATGGGTCTGTGCATCAAGATGTATCGACCCATAAACCTTTTGGGGAAAAGAGCCGAATCCTTATCTTCGGGGGGAACTAATGTTCCCTTTCGCTCAAAATTCTTAAAATCTTCTGTCATAGCTAAGGATATCTGAGGTCCTCCTCCTGAAAAGGAAGTGTAAGTTATCGCATATTTTTTTTCATCAGCAAGCCAGATAATTCGTGGATCTTCCAATCCCCATTTTTCTTCCTGATTATTGGATGAGCTGGATAGTGTAGGAGAGGCATCGACCTTCCAGTCAGTTATTCCATCTTTGCTTCGTGCTGCCGTCAGATGGGAAAATCCACGGTAATCCTCTACTCTAACAAGAAGTAAAGTCTCTCCATTAATGGTTGTGGCACCAGGATTAAAAACCGTGTTTACTGGGTACGGCCAATTATCTGCTGTAAAAATAGGATTTCCACTATATCTCTGAAATAAATTCCTACTTCCATTACGTATGATATTAGTCATTTCTGTTATATCCTCCAGGTTAGAATACACCTCACATCTTTTTGAATCTTGTTCTTTTTTTTAATAATAATATTATATTGAAACAAGATAGAGGTCAATGGAATTCATTAGCCTGACCTATTCATAAAAAAATGGCGATGCCCACTAAAAAGTTTTCAAGAGTCAATAACTTTTTTGAGCTTGCTTAACCCCTTGAAAGGCTGACCTTTCAAGTCAACTCTTATAATCCTCCTGTTCCTTTGTTTAAGGACTTGAAAATCCCCCAGAGCCTGGGCTCTGATGATGGATTTGAAAGTATATTCTTTCCCAGGGACTTTAATATCTTTTTTGGGAGTATCCACGATCTGTAGAAAAAGGCCTTTATCAGGCCCCCCCTTATGGAGCTGCCCTGTTGAGTGTAAAAACCGGGGACCATACCCCATAGTAGTGGCTATCCCTAGTTTTTTTCGGAGGGCTTCTCTTGTTTCCTGAATTTTGCGGTTCACTTTCTCGGAGGGAGCTATAAAAGCCTGAACCGCCGCATAATCCCCGTTTCGAGCTTTAGAGAGCCATCTATCCACTGCTTTTTTTAAAATCACATCATCTTCTATAGGAAAAGTCTCTACATCATCCTTCAAACCCTCTTTGCTTTCAGACAGCTTTTTCATAGCTTTTTTTGCAAAATCCTTTGCTTCCTGAACATCGGGTTGGTTGAAAGGATGGATTTTTAGATACGAGCCGGCTGCAGCTACAGCCCATTCCCAGTTAAAAATTTCTTTTCCTAAATCATACTTATGCTGAAGTCTTATCTCTATAAACGGGATTTCCATCTCTTTTGTTCTTTTTATTTGTTTTTTGATTTCTTTCTCTTCCTCATTCAAAGAGAAAAAAACAAAAAACCGGTCTTTACGATCAACCCCCCTGTCTAACAGCGGCTCTTCCATAACAGGGATGATGCCTTTGCCGTCTTTGCCCAGGCTTTCTGCTACCAACTGTTCAAGCCAGTATGGAAACGCTTTTAAAGACCTTGAAGTTATAAAAGTGAGTTTATCCCTTTTCCCTCCAACAGCCCCTAATGCCGCTCCAAGGGAAAGTTCAGGGATATTCTTTTCACAGTCCAGCAGTCTTCGAATATCCACGCCTATTAAACAGGCTGGGACCAGCCCGAATTCAGTAAAAGCAGAGAACCTTCCCCCCACATCCGGAAAGGGATTGAATATTTTTCTAAACCCTTTTTCCTCGGCCTCTCGCATAAGGGGAGTGTCTGAGTCTGTAATGGCAATGAAGTGACGTCCCGGCTCCCTCTGCTCCTTTTCTGCTTCAGACCAGAAATAATGATACAGGGACAGAGTTTCCAGAGTGGTCCCTGACTTGCTTGATACGATGAAAAGCGCAGTGCCTAAATCCACTTCTTTTCTGAGTCTTTCTACAGCCTCAGGATGCGTGCTGTCACAGAGAACCAGTTCAGGAAAGCCGGAGGCCTGCTTGAAAATCTTTTGAAAGACTTCCGGTGCCAGGCTTGAGCCCCCCATGCCTATGAGCACCAGCTTGGAAAATCCCTCTTTTTTTATTTCCTCTGAAAAGGCTTCTATTCCATCAATCCTTTCTCTCATTCTCACAGGAAGTTCAAGCCAGCCCAGACGGTCAGTGATCTCAGGCTGGAATGCATCACCCCATAAAGACCAGTCTTTTTGGCGGAACCTACCTGAAAAATTATTTTCTTTCCAAAAGGAAATCAAATCCTTAACAGGTTTTTCCTCTTCAAACAAGTGGAATGAATATCTGTTCTTATCGGTATCCAATGGATGCCCCTCTTTTATATGAATAGTCCTGGTCCCTATATTTTAATGACCAAAGAGCTGAGAAAAAACATATCCGTGTTTTTGTAGCCTTCAACAGGAAGATTTTGATAAACGATCTGAATACTGGCTTTAAGAGCTAACATCGAATTTATGGAGGAATAAAGTGAAGAGACTGAATTGATACGGAAATCCTCAAGATCTTCGGTATTTAGAAAAACCGTTTCCTGGTGAACGATCTTCGACGTATCTGAAATCTTATATGATAGTTTTCCCATAAAAAGAGATGAGATAAAAGAAGCATTGATGGTTTCTTTCCATATGGACGAGGAATTATTCAGATTGACCTCAACACGTGTAGTATTGTTTTCATTGTTAAAGCCAAAAGCCAGTTCAGTCGTGAAATCCACATTATTGGTTTTAATTAAAGTCCCTCCCCCGCCGAAAGAAAGAGCAAGCCGATAGTTGTAACCGGAAAGTTTATTTCGTTCATATCGAAAAAAGCCTAAAAGGTAATACCGGGGCAGGATCTTTCTATCGTATTTAAGATGGCTGTAATAGATTTCTGCTTTTTTCTCACCGTTAGAGTTGGCTTTTATGAATTTTCCTTTATATTCGATTTTATTTAATTTTTTTATCTTCAGTTCCTGTTCTGTATCAAAACTCAAGGAGAAATTCTGATTATTCCCTCTTACGAGTGCAAGCGCAAGGCTTGTTTCAGACGAATAATCGAGGGGTTTCTCCTTGTCTTCCTCTTCTTTCTCTTCAGCCAGAATGAGACTCTTAAATAAAAATAATCCCGCTATCAACAAAATAATGACTTTCCAGCCTGATTTTTGTTTTATCATTCTCTTTACTCAGGTTCTATAAGATAGTAAATATTTCTCAATACTTCAAGAACTTTTCT
>JAGGYH010000009.1 GCA_021162615.1 Candidatus Aminicenantota bacterium | reverse complement strand
TTTTTACCATATAGGCAAGCCGATCTTACTGCATCTGCTTTGTTACAGGGTACTCGCGGTGAAGGACCACAGCTTCGCACCCTGTGCCTCGCATCTGCAGCAACCTCGACTTGTGAATAATCCAGGTAAAGGAGATCAAATGGATAATCAAGAAAGTTTAAAAACCCCCAAAGAATACATGGATGCTCTCAAAGCATTGAAGCCGAATATCATTAAAGACAGGCTGCTGGAAAAACCATGTGAAGATGAAGACATTCAAAAAGGCGCCAATGTGGTGGCGTTGAGTTACGAACTTGCCAGAGACCCGAAATACAAAGATTTCATGACTGTAAAGTCGCCTCTAAACGGGAAAATAATCAACCGCTTCAATCATATCCCTCTGACAAAAGACGACTTGAGAAAAAAATTAAAAATGATAAAAACTCTGGCCAGTGAAGTCTTCTGCGCTCAAAGATGCGTGGGCGGAGATGCTCTTCATGCTCTCCATGTAGGGACCTACCAGGTTGACAAAAGCAATAAATTCAAGACCGATTACCACCAGCGCTTCTTAAAATACCTTCGTTATATTCAAGACAATGATATCGCTCCCACAGCCGCTGTTACGGATGCCAAAGGCGATAGAAGCCTGCCTCCCCACCTTCAGGAAGAAAAACACAGTAATGTGTTTATTGAAGAAGAAACAGATAAAGGAATCTATGTCAGCGGGGTCAAGATCCCTATTACCATGAGCCTTTACACCGAAGAGATCATAGCGCTTCCCGGCCTGCAGTACGGAGAAAAAGACAAAGATTTTGCCGTGGCTTTTGCTGTCCCCGCTGATGCGGAGGGAGTCGAACGGTATGTTTTAGGACCTGATGTCACATCACTTCACGGAGAATACAGCCCGACTCATGGATTGAAATATCTCAATAAAGAGGGAATGATCATCTTCAATCATGTTTTTGTTCCCAAGGAAAGGGTATTCCTGTGCGGAGAATACAGATTTGCCGCCACTTTTGCCAATCTTTTCGCTTCCCTGCATCGATTCTCTTACACGGCCTGCAAACCCGCTATTTACGATATCATGACAGGCACGGCCATGCTGATCTCCGATTACAACGGCACCAAAGGAGAGTATTTCCTGAGCAATACCTCTGAAAAGATTTTTGAAATCTATAAAACCTCCATCATAGTAAGAGGAATGGCCCAGGCAGCCGTACATTCGGCCAAGGAAACAGAAAGCGGTGCCATATTCCCTGATACGATCTTTGCCAATATGGGAAAATATATCTCCAGTGAATATTTTCATGAAGCCATCCGTATTCTTCAAGATATGTCCGGAGGCCTTCCTCCCAACCTTCCTTATGGAGAACTTCTCAAAGACGAGAAGTACAGGCCCCAGATGAAAAAACTTCTCACCAGAAAAAAAGGCATCCCTATCGAAGACCAGTATAAACTCAATGAATTTATCAGGGTGCTTGTGGCCTCCAATGAAGGCGGGCTGCTTCAGTTCGGATCCAAACACGGCGGGGGAAATAAGGAAGCTGAAAAAGTGGCCATATACGGGAACAGCCTGAGGAATATGTCCAAATGTAAAAAACATGTCCATAAGATGGTCATGAATAACAAGTGACTGACAAGGCTTTTAAGAGGAGAACAAATCATGCCGATCGTTCTTAAAGAAGCAACAAGTCTCAGGGATTTAAAGAAATTTGTCCTGTTTCCTTTCTCTTTGTATAAAAACAATGAATACTGGATCCCCCCTTTAATCAAAGGAGAGATAGAGACCCTCAGATCCGATAAAAACCCGGCCTTTGACCACTGTGAAGCCAAATATGTTCTGGCCTATAAAAACGGCGAAATCGCAGGGCGGATCGCAGGCATCATCAACCATCGGTTTTCCAAGTACTGGAAAAAGAAGTGGGCCAGATTCTGCTGGCTTGATTTTATTGACGATAAAGAGGTCTCCAAAGCCCTTTTCCAGGATATTGAAGAGTGGGCCCGGTCAAAAGGCATGGAGGGAATTAACGGTCCCATGGGTTTTTCCACATTTGAGCAGCAGGGGATGCTGGTCCACGGATTCGGTGAGCTGCCCACCTTTGCATCAGCCTACAACTATCCGTATTATCCGGAACACCTGGAAGACTTAGGCTATAAAAAAAAGATCGACTACGTCGAATATGAAGTCAAGGCGCCCAAAGAAATCCCGGAAAAAGCCGCACGCATCCGTGATATTATCCTAAAAAGACACAAGCTCAAAGTCCTGAAGGTAAAATCTAAAAAAGGACTGCTTCCGTATGCGGAACAGGTATTTGATGTTATAAATGCCGCTTACAGCCCTCTCTTTGGGTTCGTGCCTCTGACGAAAAAACAGGTCGATCACTTTGTTGCAAAATACTTCTCTTTTATTCAGCCGGATTACACCACGGTCGTACTTGACGATAGCGATAAAGTCATTGCCTTCCAAATCTCACTGCCTTCCCTCTCGCTGGCTTTTCAGAAGGCCAGGGGAAAGCTGCTGCCATTTGGATTTATCCATATATTAAAGGCCATGAAAAATCCCAACCGGATTGACATTTTATTAGTGGGTGTTCTTCCTGAATACCAGAGCAAGGGAGTCAATGCGCTCTTTATGACTGATCTAACAAAAAATTGCATAGATAAAGGAATCGAGTATGCTGAATCAAACGCAGAGCTTGAAGAAAATGTAAAGGTACAGAACTTCTGGAGATACTACGAGGCAAGACAGCACAAAAGAAAAAGAATCTATTTCAAATCCTTAGTTTAGAAGGAAGCGCAGGCCATACCTGCCTTCCCTGCCCGGTTATTTTTTTTTCACAAGAGTTATGGCAACAGTCACAACCACATTCAAAATAAGCCCTATGAACCCGGCATTCAATCCAAGAAAAGGGTCGTTTCCGCTTAAAATGAGCACTCCCACCATCACAATGCCTGCCAAAAGACCTGCCATCACCGCTGACTTGGAAGCTCTTTTCCAAAAAAGCCCGAACACAACTCCCGGAAAGAACTGACATACCCCATCATAACCAAGAATGAGCAGGTTAACCAGTTCATTAGGCATGAAGAGGGCGAAAATAAGGCTAACTGTCATGATGACGATCACCATGAAGCGGGAAAGCCTCATGACTTTTTCATCGTCCGCACCGGGGTCAAATCCGGCTTTATACACATTTTTACTTAAAAGTGTGGATGCAAAAAGCACCAGAATCGCTGCCGGAACCATGGCCGTTACCGCACCGGCCGCTCCTATGAAACCCATAAACCAGGAAGGATATGTTTTGTTTACCAGAGATAAAAAGGCAAGGTCGCCGTTTTCAAGCCCGGGAATCACCAGAACAGCCGTAAATCCCACCATAAAGATAAGGAGTATGGGAATCTGGTAAAAAGGCATGATAATCGCGTTTCTCTTTATGACCTTGTCGCTTTTTGCTGAAAAGGCAGACCCGAAAACATGGGGCCACATGTAAAATCCCAATGAAGTCAAAAGAATGGTGGACATCACCCACCACACACCCATATGCGGCGCGGCTCCCGGAAACACGAGATGTTCCGGCATCTTTTCCATTAAAACCTCGAGCATCTTGCTGTAACTCCCGAAGTAAATCAATGGCACCCCAAAGCCCACCACGCACACAGCCGCAATCATAAGAGTGTCTTTTATGACCGAGACCCAGGCAGCCCCACGCAGTCCGCTTGTGTAAACAAAAACACAGGTCAAAACAAAGGATATGAGGATCGCAAGTTCAGAGCGGACCGTACCGTTGCTGGCCACCTTTACAATAAAGCCAAGTCCCTGAAGCTGAAGCTGCAGGTAGGGAACAATGGAAAACACACCTATGAGAGCGACCAGGACTCCCAGCAACCGGCTGTTGTACCGGTGAATAAAATAATCAGGCTGGGTGTGAAGTCCGTATTTTTTGCCGATCCTCCATAGCTTTGGAAGAATGAAAAAAGAAAGGGTGTAGGCCAGAGCCCCATAGATGAGTATATAGAAAGAGGGGGCTCCTTTGGAATAAGCCCACCCGCTTGCTCCCAGAAAAGTGAACGTGGTATAGATCTCTCCGGCCATGAGCAGCCAGATCAATATGATCCCGAATTTCCGCCCCCCTACGGTCCAGTTTTCCAGGTTCATCTTCAAGTTTCTCCCGGCATAAATCCCTACAAGGCCGGAAAAAATAATGACTCCGAAGATAATCAAAAGGGCGGTACTCAATCTTCGTCTCCATCTTCAGGATTGTTGAACTTTCGTTCCAGCGTGTAAGCAATAAAAAGAATGAGCGGAGTTAAGATCACCCAACTCAAGATCCAGAAGAGAATAAACGGCAGACCAAACACCACCGGCTTAATGCGGTTGACAAGCGGAAGAGCAAACACAAGGGTTATAAATGGAATGGCTCCTAACATCAGGGCATACTTTGTTCCTTTTTTCATCCATGACTCCTTTCCCGGTTCTCAAATATATATCTTTTCTTGGAACAATATACAATATTCGCTTCAAAATTGCATAAATCAAAACTTCAAATCGGCTTGCCTGAAAGGTAATAATCGTCGATAATAAGATAAAAAATTATTATGAGATTTAAAAGAATAAAACAAAGAAATTCTTGAATTTCATCTTTAGTTAATGAGTTATCAGCGGTTTTTATGAATAAAGAGAAAATCATTCTAAGAGGAGTAAAGGTCCACAACCTCAAAAATATAGACCTGGACATCCCCCAGAACAAACTGGTCATCGTTACGGGAGTCTCAGGTTCAGGAAAATCCTCCCTCGCTTTTGATACTCTCTATGCTGAGGGACAGCGCCGTTTTATCGAATCCCTCTCCTCTTATGCCAGGCAGTTCTTAGAAAGAACGGAAAAACCAGATGCAGATAAAATAGAAGGAATTACTCCTGCCATCGCCATCCAGCAAAAAGCAACCACCAAAAATCCCCGCTCCACAGTCGCCACGGTCACAGAGATATATGATTTCCTGCGCATCCTTTATGCCCGGATCGGCGTCCTTCACTGCCTTAAATGCGGAAGACCTGTGAGGCGTGATACCATCGATGCTATAGTCGATACGCTTTACAAATTGCCTCCCCATACAAAGATCACCATTACTTTTCCCTGGAGCAAGGATAAAGGGTTCGATACGCTGCGGAAGGACGGCTTTTTCCGTATCTTCCGCAATAAAAAAGCCGTCAACATAGAAAATACTGAAAGAGAAGAGAGGGAATCCCTGCAGGTGTTTATGGACAGCTTGACTCTTGACAGAGAGGAAAGGGAACGGCTGGTTGACTCCCTGGAAACGGCCATGAAAAAAGGAGAAGGCACTGTCCTGGTCCATATCCAAAACGGCCGCACGTATGTTTTTTCAAGCCGCCTGGAATGTAAAAATTGTAATATCGAATATGAAGAACCGTTTCCAAGCCTTTTTTCCTTCAACAATCCACAGGGAGCCTGCCCCTTATGCCACGGATTCGGTGACCTGGCCGTCCTAGATAAAGATAAAATCATACCGGATAAGAATCTATCTCTTGAAGACGGAGCTGTAGAACCGTGGACAAAACCTTCCTCTCAAAGACGAATGAGAAATCTGTTGAACCGAGCGCAGGAAAGAGGGATCCCCATTGACATCCCGTTTAAAGATCTAAGCGAAGAACAGCAGCGGTTTGTCTTTGAAGGAGAAGGATCCTACAAGGGGGTCGTGGGTTTTTTCGAACGCCTCAAACGAAAAAAATATAAAGTCCAGGTAAGGGTTTTCCTGGCGCGTTACAGAAAATATATTCCCTGTCCCGAATGCCGTAAGATGAGACTCAACCGGAAAGCACTGCATGTGAAAATCAAGGGACTTTCCATCGGGGAAGTCACAAAAAAAACTGTAAAACAAGCTTATGAATTTTTCCGTACCCTACACATGACCCCTTTCCAAAAAAAAGTCTCCGGCCGGTTGATCAAAGAAATACTGAACAGGCTTAAATTTCTTCTTGAAGTCGGGCTTGACTATATAACGCTGGACCGTATCACTTTCACTTTAAGCGGGGGTGAGGCGCAGCGCATCAATCTTGCCTCTGCTCTCAGCGCCTCACTTGTCGGAACGCTTTTTGTTCTTGACGAACCCAGCATAGGGCTTCATGCCCGGGATAACCACCGCCTTATCGAAATACTCAAATCCCTGAAAAAAATAGGAAACACGGTGCTCGTGGTAGAGCATGACCCGGAAATCATAAAATCCGCAGAATATCTGATTGACCTGGGCCCGGGAGCCGGAGAGTACGGCGGGAGGGTCATGTTTGCGGGAAATATGAAAGAGTTCCTCAACCATTCCTCAACCATAACCTCTCAGTACATGAGGGGGGAAAAGAAAATCAGCGTCCCTGAGAAGAGACGGCGTCCCGATATGTTCATAACCATAGAAAAAGCGAGCAAACACAATCTCAAGAATATTGACATCAAAATCCCATTAAACCTCTTTACCTGTGTGACCGGAGTCTCAGGTTCAGGGAAAAGCACTCTTGTTTTCGATGTTCTGTACAAAGGCTGGAAAGGGGAAGCCTCTGACGGTTTCGGTAAAATCTCTGGTAAAAATCACATTGATAAAATCATTACAGTTGACCAATCTCCTTTAAGCACATCCCCCCGTTCCATACCTGCCACTTACACGAAATCCATGGAAAGTATACGAGACCTCTTCTCCAGGACACGTGAGGCCAGGGCTCATGGATACGGTCCTGCTTTTTTCTCATTCAATACCTCCGGGGGCAGATGCGAATCCTGTAAAGGAGCCGGACAGCAAATCGTGGAAATGCAGTTTTTATCTGACGTCATCCTTACCTGCGACGCCTGTAAGGGAAAACGCTTTAAAAAGGAAATCCTTGAAATAAGATATAAGGATAAAAATATAGATGACGTTCTGAATATGAGCGTTTCAGAAGCATGTGATTTTTTTCATGACCAGCCAAAAATCCTGCAAAAACTAAATCCTCTTAAGGAAGTCGGCCTTGGATACCTCAGGCTCGGACAGCCTACCACCACTCTCTCAGGAGGTGAACTGCAGAGGATCAAGCTGGCTCACAATCTGGTCCACCAGAAAAAAAAGAAAATCCTTTATCTTTTTGACGAACCGACCATAGGGCTCCATCTCCATGACATATCCCTTCTTCTCAAAACTTTTCAAAAGCTTGTAAACAGAGGGAACACAGTCGTAGTGATCGAGCACAACCTGGATATGATAAAATGCGCTGACTACATTATTGACCTTGGACCAGAGGGAGGAGACGCAGGAGGGGAAATAACAGCTCAGGGCTCTCCTGAAGAATGCCTTTCCGCAACAAATTCCTATACCGCACAATATTTAAAAAAATATCTCAAACCATAAATCCTTAAGCCTGTGTTATTCACCAGTCGAGGTCGCTGCAGATGCTGTGAAATCGGCTCGCCCGAAGGGTAAAAGCTGCCGATAATAAGATAAAAATACAAACATCAAGAAATGAAACAATCTCACAGGTTTATTATAGAACTAAAAAAATGCAGAGAACTGGCATGATTTCTATTATGTTATCGGCAGCTTTTATGAATAGGGCTACATCCGCCACCAGTAAGAAAATTTAAGAAAATAATATCTCCCCTCGTTGCGGAATATACCCAGATCATCTCTTCCCTGGTTATCATCCATTCCCAGATAAAACACGGTACCCGGCCTCAATTCATAACTTAGAAGCACACTGTTATAAAGTTTTCCATAGTAATCATTGTAGTCTGTTATGAGACGGAAAGACAGTGTTCTGGATAACTGGTAGGATATTCTCTGACTTATGAGATTGATCCGGTAGATCCTTTCCCCTCCCCGTTCCTTTAAAAAAGTGTTGTTCTGGTAATCATAGAGGAGCCTTAAATTTCTCAAAGGCTTGAATGTGGCCCTCAAACCATACGATGTTTTGCAGCCTAGAAAAGGTTCCTCCTCATAATATTTTTCACTATAAGATATGCCTCCCCCAGTGGAAAAAGAAAAGCCTACGGTTAACCACGAGAAGGGTTCGGATTCCATGCGGGACCTGAGCGTGGTCTTATAAAAATCAATGCCCTCATATCGCTCCAATCCGGTTGTGACTCCGACGTAAATAAATGAGTTCCGCCACCCGCTGACATAACCTCCGATCCGTATCTCATTATCTGTGAGATTGTTATCAAAGTCATAGATTCTGGTGTAATCAATACCCGGCCGAATGTTAACGATGATATCATTCTGGGGAAGTATGCTGTAGGATAAGCGCGTTTGAAATGAGCGGATATCCTTTCGCCTTAAATATCCTAAGGAGGACTCAAATTCTTCCGGAAGACTGGTGTATTCGGCTGAAACATTCCAGTGACGGGAAACATGGGAAAGATTAAAATTCATAGCAGGCATTAGATCTGTTTGTTCATCCTGGACTCTGCTTTGGGAACCCGCCACCTGAAAAGAAAACCTATAATATTCATTAAATTTAAAGCGACCGTCTATCCCTCCTACACGGTTATAATTTCTAAAGATAGAATCCCATCCCTCTCCGGTTTCCTTATCCATTAATATGAACCCGATGTATGATTCCTGAAAAACATCATGTTTGACTCTCAAAACATTGATCAATCCGTGTTCCAGATTCTCCTGATAATCGTCTGATGAATCAGGGATTTCTATAATTGAAGGTGTCTCGTCAAAAACATTCAAAAAACCTAGGCTTGTTTTGCCGACCTTGCCCGTGAGCTTCACTCCCCACAAAGGATTGATAATATCCCTGGTATAGAGAAGTTCAATGGGGGTATCAAAAATATCTTTTCCTTCCAGAAAAAAAGGTCTTTTTTCCGGATAGTACAGTTTATATCTCTGGTTGACATCGACTTGAGGCATATCAGCTTCTATTTGGCTGAAATCCGGATTAAGCGTCAGATCCGCTGTAAAATTAGAACTCATCCCATACTTCAAGTTTATGCCGGGTATGGGTTTCACTTTATCTCCGTCTGTTTTTCTTCCTGTGACAACCGGCATCACCTCCAGGTTTTTTCCGCTTTCAAGTTCTCCCTCAATCCGCAAGATCCCTTCTTGAGAGAGGAAACCATTTGCGTCTCTGGAACGCGGCGCCCAGTAGATTTCTTCATTATTTCTCTGGATACTTCTCTGTATCTGAAGGCCCCAAATCTGAGACTTCACATCTGGAAACCTGAGGCTTTTAAAAGGGATTTGGACCTCAATGGTGTATCCCTCCTCATCAATGGTGGCATCAGAGAGAAAAAAAGTGTCCCAAGTTTTATCAATCTTATCAAAACCGCCTCCCGGTCTTCTTCTCTGAAACTCACTATATATCCCGTCAGTCTGAACACCGCAGGGATTTATCTGAAAAGCAAATGCCCTTTTTTTGTCATTAAACGTATCAAGATAAATGGTTATCTGGTCATCCCCTACAGCCTTATCCCTTTTACAGAGACTGGCTCTAATAGCCTCGGGGCTTGAGTCGTAGCACCGCACAGCTATGTAGAGATTTTTTTTGTCATAACCTATATAGGCTTCTGTCTTTTCTGAAGGAGCGCCGCCTTCAACAGGTTCGAATTGGGTAAAGTCATTGATAAAAGCCGCATTATCCCAGAATGGCTCATCCAGATTTCCGTCTATAATAGGGGGAGAGGGGAATTCAGCGGCTTTTACATCATAATTCCCGTTACTTTCTGAAGCCGGCAGCAAAAGGGCACTCAGCAAAACAAGAGCCATTGACGTGAAAAATTGTTTGCGTTTCCAGTACATCACTAAAATAACTCCTGGATTTTGTCTTTTTTTACCCTGCTCATAATTGATAATAACCTATGGATACGAACATTGTGCGCTCCTGATGCGTCTCCCAGGAACACAAACGTCCTTTATGGCAAAATCTGATACTTAAAAAATATACAATAAATATTTCTTTATCTGATGTCCATAATCGAAATATTTCTTTCGTCCAGGCTGATTCCCAGGTCTCTGTAAAGTCCTGCCAGAGAAAGTTTATAGTCGATGATTGACTTGAGCTCTTGACTCCTCTGCGTAGCAAGGTCCGCCTGGTACTGAAGCACAAGGTAATTCGTGCTAAGCCCCACTTTCAGCTTTTCTTCTTCTGCTTCCAGCTGCTTTTCTGCCAGCTCTCTTGCTGCTTTATAGGCTTGTATTCTTTCGTAATTTGTCGCGACATTACGGACGGCTATTTTTATATCTCGGAATATCTCCTGTTCCTGGTTTTTCAGCTGAAGTTTAGCCATCTCCAGGTTTAATCTCGCCTGTTTAAATTGAGATCTTGAAAGCAAATCACTGAGGGGAATATCCAGAGTCAATCCCACGGACCAGTTCTGGTATCTGAAACCAAAGGCATCTGAAAAGGAATCACCTAAACCCCCTGGTACTTTACCTATGACGATTCCGGAAAGAACATTGTCATTTAAATACAATACCCGATCACCGGAAACCCCCGGACTCCAGTATGAAGCGGATAAATCTAACTGCGGAAGCATCTGGTTTTTGGTGTAATTCAGGTCTATTTGACTGTTTTCAAGTGATATCCTGGTCGACTCTAGGTCCGGACGGTTCTGCATGGCTATGGAAAGGGCTTCATCCAGGGTTATCTCCTTCTTTTTATATTCAGGTTCATCTTTCGGGATAATGGTGGCCTCTTTCGGAGTTTCAATATCAGCAGCAACATTGATTATGGTCTTTAATATGTCCTCATTGTTCTTGACTTCGGCTTGAGCAGCAAGTATATCCGCCTGACGCTGGGCAACCGTTGCCTGGGCATTTATGATCTCAATGGGAGCCATGGTCCCGACTTCCACAGACCTTTTATTCTTTTCTAAAAGGTCCTGTGCCAGCTTCAAAGACTGTTTTTGAACTTCCAGGTTTTCAATCGCATAAACGTAATTCCAGTAGGCCTGTTCCACTTGATAAACAACCTCCTGAATCGACCTTTTTAAATCCCTCTCAGAGATCTCAAGGTCGTTTTTTGCAACAATGATATCTTTTCTGCTGATATTCGGACCAAAATTTTTCAATAGAGGCTGAGAGAAATTAAAAGTAAGCGTGCTCTCATATCTTGGATTTATGGTCATAAAGTTCCTGTTGGTATCATAGGAGTAGCCGTCAAGGCTCAAACTAAAGCTCCCGCCTGTGGGCAGCTGCTGTGAAACCTCAGTGCCAAAACTGTTGCTAAGTGTCTTTACTGTATCTTCAGCATCAAGCCAGGAATAGGAAGCAGATTTTTGATCGCGGCGGCTGTAGTTCATTGAAAGACTCGGGATAAATTTTTCCTGGGCTGCTGCCACTGAGAGCTCTGCTAATTCCGGGCTTATGAGTTCCACCTGGACGCTGAGATTATTTTTTAATGCCTTTGCTATACATTCTTCCAAAGATAGCGGAATTTCATTAGGCTCATTCTGAGCACCAAGGAATAGTGAAACTCCTGCTAAAAACAATAGGGCTGCGGCTAATTTTCGCAGTTGCATCTTCTCCTCCTAATAATCAATCTCTTAAATTTTATGGTTTCAAAACAATTTCTATTCATAACGAAGGGCATCAATAGGATTAAGTTTGGATGCCTTTCTAGCCGGGTAAAAGCCAAAGAAAACACCGACCGATCCGGCAAATAAAAACGCAAGCAAAATAGAACCTAAAGATACAGAAGTCTCCATGCCTGCAAATTGAGAAATGAGCTTAGAACTCCCAACACCCAGCAAAATTCCTATTATGCCTCCCATCAGACTCAGGACAATAGCCTCGATAAGAAACTGAAGCAGGATATCATTCTCTCTTGCTCCTACGGACATCCTCACTCCAATCTCCCGGATCCGTTCAGTGACAGAAACCAGCATTATGTTCATGATTCCAATGCCTCCCACCAGCAGTGATATGGAAGCAATCCCTCCCAGCAGAATAGTGAGGATCTGAGTGGATTCTTGCGCTCCTTCCTGTATGTCAGCCATATCCCTTACATTGAAATCATCATCAGCTCCAGGTGCAATCTTATGTCGGATCCTTAATAATTCCTCTATCTGTTCCTGTGCCTCTGCTGTATCACTCCCTTCAACTGCTGATACATCAATGGACTGAACATAGTTTATCCCGACCAGTCTCGTCTGGGCTGTAGTGTAGGGAATAAATATCACATCATCCTGACTAAACCACATGGCTTCGCCTTTTGTCTTCATGGTTCCTATGACTCTAAAAGGAATTTTTTTGATTCTTATGACCTGGCCGATAGGAGACATGCCTTCAAAGAGATTGTTGTTTACCTCGCTTCCCAAAACACAGACTTTCTGGCCTGTCTTAACCTGAGCTTCGGTAAAAAACGCCCCTTCATCAATGTCCCAGTTCCTTATCAAAGGGTATTTATCACCCACTCCATATATAGAAGTATTCCAGTTCTTGTTCGAATAGATGACCTGCACTCTGGTATTGACATTCGGGGACACATACTGGACCAGATTACATTGTTCGATAATAGCCTGGGCATCGGCATCCGTAAGCGTATCATAACTCCCCCCTCCCCCATGACGTCCTCTGAATTCCCTGCTTCCAGGCCTTACAAAAAGAAGATTTGTCCCCATTTCACTGAACCGCTTTTCGATTTCCTTCTTTGCTCCTTGTCCGATACTCACCATAGCTATAACGGCTCCCACTCCGATTATGATGCCTAGTGCTGTTAAAAAAGTGCGCATTTTGTTTCGGCCCAGGGCCTTCAGCGCAACTTTTATGGTTCTGAATATTTTCATCACTACCTCCTATCCTCTTTCTCTATGAGACCGTCCCGAATATGAATGATATTTTCAGCATAATCTGAGATTTCCGGATCATGTGTGACCAGGATAATGGTGATTCCGCTTTCCTCGTGGAGGCTTTTAAAGACTTCCATGATGTCCATCCCTGTTTTTGTATCAAGGTTTCCTGTTGGCTCGTCTGCCAGAATCAAGGATGGGCTATTGACAAGGGCCCTGGCAATGGCTACTCTCTGTTTTTCTCCGCCGGATAACTGGTTCGTTTTATGCTCCTCCCATCCTTCTAATCCGACCTGCTTAATCGCCTGTCTGGCTTTCTCTCTGGCTTCTTTTGCCGGAACATTCGAATAAATCAGTGGAAGCTCAACGTTTTCAAGAGATGAAGTCCTTGCTAAAAGATTGAAATTTTGAAAAACGAATCCGATTCGCCTATTCCTTATACCGGCAAGGCGGTTCTTATCCATGGTGGAGACTTTTTCGTCTTCAAGATAGTAGGTTCCTTTTGTGGGTTTGTCCAAACAACCTATGATATTCATTAACGTGGATTTTCCGGAACCAGAAGGGCCCATAATGGCCATCATTTCTCCCCGTTTTATGGTATAGGTAATTCCTTTCAGGGCTTCCAGCTTGGTCTCGCCCATATCATAGGTCTTGGTAATATTCTCCAGTTTAATAATAGTATTGTTTTCGCTCATTGTCCTTTCCTGTCTTAGCGGAGCATCCTCATCATAGAAGGTCCTCTTCTTTGATCTCTTTCTTCTCCTTTACCAACGATTACTTCCTGTCCTTCTTCTAAACTATCACTCTTTATTTCAGTATATACATTATCTGTTACTCCTGTACGTATAAAGAGTATCTTGAGTTTTCCATTCTCATCTTCTATCCAAACACTGGCCCTGTCATTCCTTCTGTTTTGCGCCATGACAAATCCCATCTTTTGGCTGGGAACTCCTGAGGAATTCTCCTTAGCCTGAGGGTCTCCTCCTCCCTGTGCCTGCTTCGCCTTTCTCATCTCAGCAAAAATTTCCATCATAACCTCCTGAGAAGGGCTAAACCTCAAGGCTGTATTGGGAACACGAAGGGCATTCCTTGCTTCCCCCACAATGATAGATACCGTGGCGGTCATTCCGGGTCTTAATTTTATCTCAGGATTCTCAACATCCACAATTGTGGGATACGTCACCACATTAGACTCAACCACAGCCGAATACCTCACCTGCCTTACCATTCCCTGGAATTCTTCATTTGGAAAAGCATCCACTGTAAACCTTACCTTCTGGCCTTCTTTTACCTTTCCTATATCCGCTTCATCCACTTCACATTCAACCTGCATCTTAGAGAGGTCATTGGCTATCTTAAAGAGCGTAGGAGCCTGATAACTTGCGGCCACGGTCTGACCGACATTGTAATCACGGCTTATCACAATCCCATCAATCGGAGACCGGATAATGGTATGAGAAAGATCGACTTTTGCCGACTCAAGTTGAGACTTGGACTGCTCAAGACTGGCTTCAGCCTGCTGTAAATCAGCCATGGCATTGAAATAGTTCGCTTCAACGTTTTCCTTCTCTTCAATAGAAACCAAATCTTTCTCAAAAAGCTCTAATGTTCTGTCCAGCTGTTTCTTTGCGTTTTGGAGTGTGACTTCCGCCTTCTTTACACTGGCCTGGGCACTGAGATAGTTCGCCTCTCTTTGACTGACTAAGGCTTGAAAAAGATCAGGGTTAAGTTTGGCTATTATCTGATTTTTCTTTACCGCAGAATTAAAATCAACATAAATTTCCGCTATCTCACCTGATACCTGGCTCCCTACCTCAACTATAGTCACCGGATTGATCTCTCCTGTTGTGTCGACCAGCGCCTCAATATCACCCCTGTCTACTTTTTCCTTTAGATACACAAGCCCGTTAGAGCTGCCTTTCTTAAACACAGTAAAATATAAAATCACGACAATAGCAATAATTCCTATGACAGAACTAATGATTATTTTCTTTTTCATATGATCCTCCTGTTTCTTTTTGCTTTTCTTTTTTTGGTTTGTCTTTAGTTCTTTGGGCTGCCTTTTTTCTCTCTTGGAGATGCTGTTCTATCATCTCCTCAAATTTTATTTTTTGTTCCTCATTGAGGATGTTTTTTATATCCGTGAGAAGATCTTTCCGTATGGAAAAGAACTGTTTGCCCACCTGACGTCTTACTTCATCAAGCTTTCCCTCTGTCCTTTTAAATATTTCCCGGATTGCCTGTTCCTGAGAACTATCCAGGTCAAGTTCTTTAGACATTATCTCGAGTGTAGGGAAATGAGGCCGCGGTTTTCGGTCACGGGGAGGCTTTGTTAACCCTTTGTTAATAAAATATTTATCACAAAATATGCCGCTTACGATCCCCGCGGCAAACACTATGATAAAGGAAATGACTATGATTGTTTTATATTTGTTTTTCATGGAAAATATCTCCTAACTCCATTTTCTCCGTTTATGGAAGTAAAGATAAGATGAATGTTTTCGTTTTCAACGCGCCCTTCTTCCAACAAAGGAAGGCTGTCAATAAAAGGATTCTGGTTCTGCAGAAGGATTTCAGCACTGCTCAATTCTTTCTGTTCAGAAGGAACAAAAATCATGACCAGAGATGCGAACACGATGAGAACCAACAGAGAAACAGGGACGGCTCGCAAGCCCCATTTTTTCCATGCCAGCCATGATTCGTAACTTGCCTCTCTTCTGAGCTTGGGCTTTAAGCGTGTCCAAAAATAAGGTTTGGGTTCTGGAAAAACCTGTTCTCCAAGCATCCCAAATATGTTCTTATATTCTTCCTTTTTCTGCCGGCATAAGTGGCATTCTTCCAAATGCTTTAAAAGCTCTTCCTCTTCCCCCGGCTTTAAAGCTCGGTCAAGAGACCTTGATATAAGCTTTTCTGCCTTTTTGCATTTCATGATTCCCTCCTAAAAAGGCTTAAGTAAGGAGCCATAACCTTTCTTAGCTTTTTCCTGGCTCTGAAAAGCCTGGAATCCACAGTTCCCGGAGAAATATTAAGGATCTCAGCGATCTCCGAATATGACTTCCCCTGGATATCTCTGAGAGTAAGAATAATTCTGTGCTTTTCCGGCAGTTTGCCGATATTTTTCTTAATGAGTTCTAGCTTTTCCTGCTTGTCGCTTTGGCCATTAAAATCGACCGTCTCCTCAATTCCTATGTGGTCATGAAGACTCACTCTCTCTATACCCGATTCTTTCCGGAAAAAATCCTTTATGGTATTGATAGCGATTCTGTACAGCCATGTGCTGAATTTCGATTCAAGGTTGAACCTTGGGAGCGCTCTGTAAGCCTTTATAAAAATTTCCTGAGCCAAGTCATCGGCTGTTTCTCTGTTGTTTGTCATACTGTACGCTAAATAAAACATTTTATTCCTATATTTATCAACAAGGATACCAAATGCATCCTTATCTCCTTTTTGTGCGGACTGTACTATCTTTTCTTCTTCCATAAAACAATATCACTTTGTAAACCTCTGTCTAACATTTAGACGAAAGGTCAGGAAAAATCTTCCAATTATTGTCTTTCTCTATTCTCTATCCAATATAAACGTTTAGTTTAACTCACTTTCGCTTTGCAGTCCATTCCATTGAACCGAAATCTCCCATTTGCACTTCGCCTGACATCGTATCGCCTTCCACAACACCAGTATAGTTTACGGTAAACTCTCCTCTTGGAGTGCTTCTGGTTATAGTCCACTCGATCTCACTGCCCTTTATGATCCCTTCTCCCGTAGATTCTTCTCCGCGTCGTCCTTCCATAGTGACTTTTAATGATTCTCCTTCTTGATCAAAATGAACATTTTGGGTGAATTCACCCCGGGGACTCTGGGATGTTAATTCCCAATCTCCAGAAACATCAACATTTTGCCAGCTAAAACCTAATGCCAGCAACGATAAAACCATAATTCCTGATAATAGAGTAATTCTTTTCATTCTTTCCTCCTTTTTCCTATTTAGACTGCCTTTAAGTCCGGTTTCTTCCCATTTTGAAAAAATTTTCAAAAAAATAAAGCTTTGACTATTTTTCATCCGGGACTCTTCGCAAAAATGAGTACCTGAATTTAAAAAAGATGAATCAAAGATAAGTGATGAAGCGGCGTGTCTCCGCCCGCAGCGGAAGGGGTTCCCCACGGGGGGATGGGTGGAGCGAGGACGGAGATATGCCGCGGAATGATCACTTTTTCTGCTTAGAAAGCTCCGAATCCCAAGAAAACTTGACAACGCAGCCGGTATAAGCCAAAATTCTTGGTTATGGGTACGCAGCAAACGCATCCCGTAGATGCTCTTTTACATACCGAAAACCTCCCCACCATTTGGTGCCCGGGATGCGGCATCGGTATTGTTGTCAATACGTTTATCCAGACCTTGAAGAGGATGAAAATAAAAAAAGATAAAATTGTCATTATATCTTCAGGACTCAGCTGCACTGGAAAAATAAGCCACCATCTTAGCCTAAAAAACATTATTGTTGAGAAACCATTTGACGAGGCAAAAAAATTCAAGGAAAAAAATCCTCAGTCCAAAGTGATTGTTTTTTTCAGTGACAGCGACTTGATGGTTTCCAGTATTGACGGCCTTCTGGATGTCTGCGACAAGGGAACAGACATCTGCGCCATCTATATAAACAGCTTTGTGTGCAGCACATTATTCTTTCATAAAAAATTCACTGATTTCAACTTCAGCAGGAAAGACAGAAAATTCGAGCCTAAAGCTGTGTTCAACCTTCCTCATCTTCTAAAAAACCATGGGGCTTCTTATATCGCAAGATGGACTCCTCTTCACTGCCGGAGACTCTCTTATTCTATAAAAGAGGGCATTTTGAAGCCGGGTTTTTCTTTTATAGAAGTCATTTCTCCTTGTCTCATGTATTATGCAAGCAGGGGCTGTGAAGGGAATAATATTGACAGGATGGGAAATTATCTGAAAAATGCAACAATTGAAAATGGTCATCCTGTAGAAAACCTCTATACTGAAGAAATGGAACACATCATAATAGGAAAATTTTTAGACCGAGCATAATGGCTGTAAAACAAAAATCCTCCTCCCTGGAAAACATCTTTCATCCCACAGACTATTTTCTTGAATCAGATATATTCCCTACAGTGTGGTGTCCCGGTTGTGGTATCGGAACCGCTGTATACAGTTTTTTCGAAGCCTGCAAAGAAAAAGATATCGACAGAGACGACCTCTACATAATCAGCGGAGTGGGGTGTACGGGCAAGATAGCTGAATTTTTATCCCTTCCCTCCTGTTCAGTAACTGACGGGCATATTATTGAAAAGGCTGTGCATATAAATGAGCACAATCCAGAAAAAAAAATCGTGCTTTTTCTCAACAATGCTGACTTCCTCATATCCGGAGGAAAAGAATTCAAAAAAGCAAGAAGAAAGAACCTGAACATACTGATCATCTATATCAATAATCTTATATATACGTTAAGCAGAGATCAGGCTTTTCCTATGACTCCCTATATGCGTACATCAATCCAGGGTGAATTCGAGATCCCTTTCAACATTCCGTATATGGCCTGTTCTATAGGAGCCTCATTTGTTGCAAGATGGACTCCTATTAGAGCCGGTTGGATGAAACAGTCTTTTGTGGAGTCTTTTTCAGTAATAGGATTATCAGTCGTTGAGGTTCTTTCTCCATGTCTTATATACGATGCAAATAAAGGAAGAATTTTAGACCCGGTTGAAAAAATGGCCTTTTATAATGACAATTCTGAGATCCAGTTCTGGGTACCCATTAAAAATCTTGACATCCGAAGACAAAAAAAAATCATTATAGGCAAGTTTTTAGATAAAAACAGGATTAATGATGATTAAGGGACAAAAGGTCGAGGTTTTCGTCTTAAAAGAAAGATGCAAAGGATGCGGTATATGTGTGGCTGTTTGCCAGACAGAAGTCCTTGAACTTTCTAAAGAAAAAAACTCCCTCGGTTACAGACATCCTGTTGTCATAAATGCGGACCGCTGCTTGAACTGCGGCCTGTGTGAGATGTTCTGCCCTGATTTCGCCATATGGGCAACCATAGAGAAAGAAAGTGTTCTCGGATGATACACAAAATAGTCAGTAAAAAAAAATTAAACCATGATACTTACAAAATAGAAATCAAAGCAGCACATGTCGCAGAAAGATTTAGAGCAGGACAGTTCGTCATAATCCGTATTCATGATAAAGGTGAAAGGATCCCTCTTACAGTCTCCAGTACGGATTCTAAAAAAGGAACCATAACCTTGATTTTCCAGGTAGTGGGAAAGACCACTTTTGAGCTCAGTACTTTGAATGCTGGAGATTCGATTTTAAACTGTGTGGGACCCCTTGGTAATCCTACCGAGATAAAACTCTTCGGGAGAGTGATATGTATTGGAGGCGGCACCGGCATAGCCTGTATCTACCCGATTGTCAAAGCATTGGTTGAAGCTGGAAACAAAGTCATATCGATTCTCGGCGCCAGGACAGATAGAATGCTGATACTCGAAAGTGAAATAAAGGAGATAAGCTCAAAAACTTATATTTCTACGGATGACGGTTCCAAAGGACATCATGGCTTTGTCACGGACGTGCTAAAAATTATTCTAAAGGAAAATCATACAGCCAAAACCATAAACCGTATTCTTGTGATAGGCCCCCCTCAGATGATGAAGGCAGCTGCAGAGGTGACGCGTCCCTATCAGATAAAAACAATAGCCAGTTTGAACACAATCATGATTGATGGAACCGGCATGTGCGGATGCTGCCGCACATATGTCAACGGAGAAATGAAGCTGGCCTGTATTGACGGCCCTGAATTCGATGCCCATAAAGTCGATTTTGATTCAGTTATAAGCCGTCTGTCTATGTTTCGACAAAAAGAAGTGTTGGCTTACAAGGATTTCAAGAAAAGGATGAGACTCAAATGATCAAACTCGGCGGAACGCGTGTCCCTATGCGCGAACAGGATCCCAGAGAAAGAATCAAGAACTTCAAATCAGTCCCTCTTGGATATAATGAAGAAGAAGTCATTCAAGAAGCTCAAAGATGCATTCAGTGTAAAGGCCTTCCCTGCGAAACCGAGTGTCCCATCAATATGAAAATACTGGAAATGATAAGGGAAATAGCCAATGGTAATTTTAAAAAAGCTTTTTTCCTAGTAAAGGAAGACAATCCTATTCCTGCTATCACAGGCCGTGTTTGTCCTCAAGAGAGTCAATGTGAAGGTGCCTGCCCTCTCTCAAAACGCGGCCATGGAATCAACATAGGCAAACTTGAGGCCTTTGTTGCTGACTGGGCTCGTAAAAATAAGATAAAAGAGGAATTCCACATTAAGGAAAAAGAGGAGAAAGTAGCAGTGATAGGCTCCGGACCAGCAGGGATAAGCTGTGCCGTGGATTTAAGAAAATTCGGTTTTCAGGTCACCATGTTTGAAGCTCTGCATAAAGCGGGAGGAGTACTGCAGTATGGAATTCCTGCCTTCCGTCTGCCGACAGAAGTGGTTGATTATGAAATCCAATACCTCAATGATATTGGAGTGGACATCAAACTTAACTTTTTCGTAGGACAAAACATTAAATTCGATGAATTAAGGAGAGAATTTGATTCTATATTTATAGCCACAGGTGCGGGAGCCCCCATGTTCATGAACATTCCCGGAGAAAACTTAAAAGGAGTTTATTCTGCTAACGAATTCCTCATAAGGGTTAATCTTATGAAGGCCTATAAATTCTTAGAATATGATACGCCTATCATCTGCAGCGGAACCATCGGAATTATCGGAGCCGGAAATGTGGCTATGGATGCAGCCAGATGCGCACTCAGGTTAGGCGTTGAAAGAGTTTATGTTCTCTACAGGCGCACAAAAAAAGAATCTCCTGCCAGGGCCGAAGAGATCCAGCATGCCCTTGAAGAAGGCATTATCCTTAAAGAACTTGTCGCCCCAAAAAGGCTAATAGGCGATGGAGACGGCTGGCTTAAGGAGACCGAGCTCTATGAAATGGAGCTTGGAGAACCTGATAAGAGCGGCCGACCCCGCCCCATAAAGATAGAAGGAAGTGAATTCAAAATAAAAGTCAACACAATCGTGGAAGCGCTTGGCTCCATGCCCAACAGACTTTTTCTCTCAAGAACCCCGGAACTTGAAGTGAATAAATGGGGCCAGATAAATGTCGACCTCAATTTAAGGACAAACATTGAAGGCGTCTACGCCGGGGGAGATGCTATAAGGGGAAACGCAACCGTGATTCTGGCTCTGGGAGATGGGAGAAAAGCAGCCGAATCAATACGCAACTATATTAGAAATAAATCCCGCAGAAATCTCGTCTTGTGAACAGCCGGGATTAACCGTTCTTAATCTATAAGTGGGATTATTGCTTCCTGCGCACCGTCTATATAATAGCAAATCCTTGTTTGCAGAAAACATAAATGGAAAAACAAAAGGGACACCGCCAGAGGCTCAAAACAAAATTCTTAAGAGGAGGAATTGACAGTTTTCTTGACTATGAAGTTATAGAGCTCCTCTTAACTCTGGGGACTCCCCGGCGGGACTGCAAGAATCAGGCCAAAGAAGCCATAAGAAAATTCAAAACCCTCGGTTCCGTATTGGAAGCAGATCCCAGTGAACTTCAGGAGATAAAAGGAATCGGGCCCAACAATGTGTTCGGAATAAAACTGGTTAGAGATGTCTCACGCCGCTTTTTAAGATCACGTATGATGAACAAACCCGTATGCAACTCATCAAAAGAGGTATTCGACTATCTTTACCTCACTCTCAGAGAGTGCCGCCGGGAAAAATTTAAAGTCTTTTTTATGAATGCCAAGAATCAAATCATAGACGAAAAGACTTTTTCAGAAGGAACCGTGGACTCCAGCGCTGTGTATCCCAGGGAAATAATCTTAGCTTCTCTCCAGTACCGTGCATCCTCCATGATCTTTGTGCACAACCATCCATCAGGGGACCCCTCTCCATCCGAGAGCGACAAGGAAATAACAAAAGAGCTGGTCTTTACAGCACAGGTCATGCAGATCAAAGTCCTGGACCATATCATTATTGGGAATAACTGTTATTTCAGCTTTGCGGATGAGGGATTGATTGAAGAGTATGAACTTCTCTACCAGACCACAAAAAATAATTTTTGAATTTTTATGAATAATCCTGGTTATTATGGTTTACAGTCATATCTGAATTATGGTAAAAGGAAGAAGAATTTTATAATCCAATGCGAAAGGAAAAAAAATGTGTGAACTGAGGGACGTTTATATCGTTGGAGCCGCCCGTACTCCTATCGGTAGTTTTTTAGGAAGCCTAAAAGGCTTTAAGGCCACAAAACTCGGAGGGTTTGCTATCCGGGAAGCCTTAAAAAGAGCTCAAATATCAGGTTCGGATGTCGACGAAGTCATCATGGGGAATGTTGTATCCGCCGGATTAGGGCAGGCACCTGCCAAACAGGCATCCGTGAACGGTGGCATCCCGCCAACTGTCAATTCTTTTGCCATAAATAAAGTGTGCGGCTCCGGATTAAAGGCTGTCTGGCTTGCTGCAAATTCTATCTGGCTGGAACAAAATGAGATCGTGGTGGCCGGAGGGATGGAAAGCATGAGCCAGAGCCCCCATTTACTATGGAAGGTCAGAGAAGGCCAAAAAATGGGAGACCTAAAACTCATAGACTCCATGATCTATGATGGGCTGTGGTGCGCGTTTGACGACCATCATATGGGCATAACGGGAGAAATCATTGCTGAAAAGTTTGGCGCGACCCGGGAAGAACAAGACCAGTATGCAGTAAACAGCCATAAAAAAGCAGTGAACGCTATTGAAAAAGGGTACTTCAAAGATGAGATCGTTCCTGTTGAGGTCCCCCAGAGGAAAGGAGACCCCATCCTATTTAAAGTCGATGAAGGGCCTCGAAAAGACGCTCAACTGGAAAAGCTAGCCAAACTGAGGCCTGTGTTCAAAAAGGACGGGACAGTGACCGCAGGAAATGCCTCCAGTCTTAATGACGGGGCTTCAGCTTTAGTGATCGCCTCGGAAGACGCGGTTAAAGAAAAAAAACTAACGCCCCTAGCCAAAATCTTAGGGATGACTTCAAATGCCCTTGAACCAAGTATGGTTATGTATGCACCCAAAGGAGCTATAGAGAATCTATTGGACAATCTGGGCTGGAAAATAGAAGACGTGGACCTTTTTGAAATAAACGAAGCATTCTCCTCTCAACTGGTGGTCTTGATCAAACAACTGGGGCTTGACAAAGAAAAAGTAAACGTTCACGGAGGAGCGGTGGCACTAGGGCACCCCATAGGAGCCACAGGCGCCCGAATCCTCACCACTTTGATCTATGCTCTCAAACACAGAGGGCTTAAAAAAGGAATAGCTTCCCTCTGTCTGGGCGGGGGAGACGCGGTGGCCATGGCTGTCGAAACGATATAAAAAGGAGAGACTCATGAACATAAAAAAAATAGGCGTTGTCGGCGCAGGAACAATGGGCACGGGAATCGCCCAGACTGCCGCTGCATCAGGATTTGACGTGATCCTTAATGACATTAAAGAGGACCTTCTGCAAACTTCCCTTAAAAGAATAGACAAAAGCCTTTCTAAATTCCAGGAAAAGGGAAAGCTTAAAGAAGACAAAGAGAAAATAAAAGCAAGGATAGAGACTACTGCTTCAATCCAAAACCTAAAAGACTGCGATTTTATTATCGAAGCCGTCTTTGAAAACTTTGAAGTAAAAAAAGAAGTACTGCTTAAACTGGATGAAATACTTCCCCCGGAAGTGACAGTGACATCAAACACTTCTTCCATTTCAATAACAAAACTGGGTGCACTGATAAAGCGGTCTGATAAATTTATGGGAATGCATTTCATGAATCCCGTCCCTTTAATGGTCCTTGTGGAACTGATAAAGGGCATGGATACGAATCAGGAAACCTATGACCTTGTTAAGTCCATAGCTGAACAAATGGGGAAAGTTCCTGTGGAATCAAACGATTATCCGGGATTTATTGCCAACAGGGTTCTTATGCCCATGATCAATGAAGCGGTTTTTGCCCTTATGGAAGGCGTGGGGACAAAGGAAGCTATTGACCAGGTCATGAAATTGGGAGCGAACCATCCCATGGGGCCTTTAGCTCTTGCTGACCTTATCGGATTGGATGTGTGCCTTTATATCATTGAAGTCCTTTACGATGGATTTAAAGACCCGAAATACAGACCCTGCCCTCTTTTGAAAAAAATGGTCGATGCCGGTTATCTCGGAAGAAAGACAGGGAAAGGATTTTACGACTACACCAAATAGAAAAGGACCATTATAACCCCCACCTGTTCTGTGAAGGACTTTATTTTTAGAAGGCAGATTTTATATAATCTTAATAGAGTGAGGAGAAATAAATGAACCAACAGCCAAAACCAAACAATAACACCGCAAGAGAAAAGGCTATAGATACCGCTCTTTCCCAGATAGAAAAGCAGTTCGGAAAAGGGGCTGTCATGAGAATGGGGCAGAAGGAAGCTGCAGTCAAAGTCCCGTCCATCCCAACCGGGTCCATTGCTTTTGACCTGGCTCTAGGAATCGGAGGATTTCCAAGGGGACGGGTGGTTGAGATATTCGGCCCTGAAGCCACAGGAAAGACCACACTGGCAGTCCACGTTATTGCTGAATCACAGAAACAAGGAGGTCAGGCAGCTTTCATTGATGCTGAACATGCTATGGATCCCAATTATGTCGCGAGCATAGGTGTCAATATCGATGACCTATTGATATCTCAACCGGACTACGGAGAACAGGCCCTTGAGATCGCAGAAGTACTGGTTAGAAGCGGTGCCGTGGATGTCATAGTCGTCGATTCTGTGGCAGCCCTGGTTCCAAAAGCAGAGCTGGAAGGTGAAATGGGTGATGCGCATGTCGGACTCCAGGCCCGGCTTATGTCCCAAGCCCTTCGTAAACTAACCGCCATTGTCAGCCGGTCTAAAACATGTTTCATATTTATCAATCAGATCAGAGAAAAAATCGGCTTCTTTTTAGGAAGTCCTGAAACAACAAGCGGAGGAAGAGCTCTCAAATTCTACTCATCTCTCCGTATCGATATAAGAAGGATAGCCTCAATAAAAGAAGGGGATGATATTATCGGAAACCGGG
Source organism: Candidatus Aminicenantota bacterium (assembly GCA_021162615.1). Classification (GTDB taxonomy): domain Bacteria; phylum Acidobacteriota; class Aminicenantia; order Aminicenantales; family Aminicenantaceae; genus WJMT01. Next base: position 10,042 of record JAGGYH010000009.1, on the reverse strand, counting down.
TGAAAGTCAAAATAGTAAAAAACAAAATGGCCCCTCCGTTTAAAAAGGCATTGTTCGACATAATCTATGGTGAAGGAATCTCACGGGAATCAGATCTGATAGACTGCGGTGTGGAGTCCGGTGTTATTGAAAGAGCAGGAACCTGGTATTCCTACAAAAACGAAAGGTTGGGCCAGGGAAAAGATAATGTGAAAAAACTGCTCCAAGAAAAAAAAGACCTTGCGAATGAAATCGATAAGGCTGTCAGAAAAAAAGTAGGACTCATAAAATCCGAACCATCTGAAGCTGAGAAAAGCCAACCGGAACAAAATAAACCCTAAAAAAAAGTCCCGAATACGAGGAAAAGAACCACGGCCCCTCCTCCGGCAATCAGGGCATAGGGGATCTGGGTCCGCACATGATCTATGTGGTCTGTGGCAGAAGCCATGGAAGAAATGATCGTGGTGTCGGATATTGGTGAACAGTGATCTCCGAACACCCCTCCTCCTAAAACCGCTGCTGTGATTAAAGCGGGATTAAGGCCGATCAAAGAAACCATAGGGATTCCAATGGGTATCATTATGGCAAAAGTTCCCCAGGAGGTTCCTGTAGAAAAAGCGATCACGGAAGATACGGTAAAAACAAGGGCCGGTATGATCTCAGAAGGAAGAGTGGATTTGACGGCCTGGGCTAAATAAGCTCCAGTACCCAAAACATCGCAGATATCCCCAATGGCAAAAGCTAGCATCATCAGAACAGCCAAGGGAATCATTCCTCCGACTCCCTTCATAAACGTATCTGTCAGCTCTTTTGTACTCATGATTCCCTGCGCTCTGTATGCCACAGCCGCCACCACAAGTCCTGATATCACAGACCAAAGCACAGCCATAGAGCCAGAACCTTTCATAATATGGCCTTTTCCTGAAATGAAAAGGGCCACCGGCATCATGGATATCATAACCCCTACCGGGATGAGCATATTCAACGGCCTCTGCGGTATACCCTGTTTTTCCTTCATCATCACCACTTCCTCTGAAATCAAAGGCTCGGCTCCGTCACGCAGCAGCTTGCCCTGATCCCTCACTCTCTTTTCTGCTTTTTTCATTGGGCCTATATCTGTGCCCGTGAGAATGACAAACAAAACAATCATCAACGCAAGGATGGCATAAAAATTTAAAGGTATAGAAGAGATAAATACTTTTACTGGATTCTCAATCCCCTGGCGGGCCAGAAGGCCCAAGACCAAAGCACCCCAGGCATTGAAAGGGATAAGGACACATTTTGGGGCGGAGGTCGAATCAAGTATATAGGCCAGCTTCTCTCTGGATATCTTCAGTCTGTCAAAAATAGGACGCGTCACAGCCCCTGAAATAAGGATACAGATACTTGATTCTATGAAAATAACAACACCTAAAAACCAGGCTAACAAACCTGCGGATTTCCTTTTTCTTACCAGCCCTTTTCCGACGATCCAGTTGACGAATCCCTTCATCCCTCCTGAATACTGGGTAAATGTGATGACAGCCCCGATCATACAGCTGAACAGTATGACTCTTGTGTTATCAGCGCTTGAAAAAACATGAATCAGTGAATTGACCGCGCTTATCAGCCCTTTAAACGGATCCCAGCTGCTGACAGCGGTCCAGCCTATCCAGATGCCCAGAGTCAGTGAAATATAAACATGTTTGGTTTTTATGGCCAGAAAGATGGCGATCAAAGGAGGAAGAATGGAAATCCACCCAAATGATTCAATCATTTTTTTTTGTTCCTGACAACTACATTTATCGGATAGGAGAAAGAATGTCAACCGTTTGATAGAATGGTTTTAGCAATTTTTCCTCCAATATTGTATAGTGATATCTTCATTAATAACAAAATACTTTAACCTGGGTTATTCACGAGTCAAGGTTGCTGCAGATGCAAGGCACAAGGCATGAAGGTGTGGTCCTTCACTGCGAATGCCTTGTAACGAAGCAGATGCTGTAAAATTGACTCGCCTGGAAGGTAAAAAAATGACGATTAAAATGAAATTTAAAACAGACAAAAATATTTTAGTTGTCTTTTCTATAGAAAACAAGTATACCCTGGAAAGCAGGGCAAAGAAATGATCATCGCCATTTTTTTATGAATAGGTCTGGTTTAACAGGAGATCACAAATGGCAGGATTCGAAGGTGTTAAATGGGCATCCAAACAAATGAGATATCTGCTCGACAAAAAGGAATTTGAAATTTTAGACGGCAGTGCCAAAGTCTATGCTGTATCCCGCTCTATCCACTACGGCCAATTCCTTGCCTTTGAAGGGATACGATTTTTCTGCAGGAAAAACAATAAAGGCCGCGTTGAAGTGACTTTTTTAAACTGGAATGATAATCTCAAACGTTTTCAGCGGGGAATAGCCTTTAATCTGAGCAAAAAACAGCAGCAATTTGTACCAAAAACCGAGGAATTAGAAAACATCTTTATCCATCACTATTTCAAACAACCGGATATGAAGCAATTCCTGGAAGAGATGGCAGAAAAAAAGGCTCAGGGTTATCTGCGTCCCTTTACGGTTGACGAGGAACAATCCATCGGGGTAACATTTCCCGGAAAACCATCTATAAGAGCTGTGACCTGCCGCTATGACCGATACCTGGGAGAACCCTTCAGCGGAGTGGTTGTTCCAAATCTCGTGCGCGCCGTGGGAATAAATAAAACCGGATGCCTTAAGTTAGGAATAAACTATTTGATCAGTGTGAAAGCTATTGATGCTGCCAGACAAATTGACCCTGAAGCAGCTTCCGCCCTGTTTCTTGACGATAAAACAGATGAAGAACTCGGGAAAAGGCTCATTACAGAATGGGACTCCTCCTGCTGTCTCTTTGCCCTGCGCGACAATACAGTGGTCAAAATACCGGAAAACGAGCTTATCCTCCCCTCCGTCACCATACAGGGAATAGTACGGATTTTAAAGAAAATGGGAGTCGATGTGAAGGAAAAACATATTTCTTACCAGAAGCTTGTCGAAGATGTGCAATCAAAAAAAATCGTGACCATCTGCAGTGTGGGGACAGCAGGAATACTCAACCGGTGCAGCAAACTCACTCTTGTGGATGCTCAAGGAAAGATCCTGGCGGTTCATAGGCCTGACCAAAACCACAAACTTTATAAAGCACTGGGAAAAGCCCGCACCCATTACTGGAACATCTATAAAGGAGAGGCGGATATCCCTAAAGGCATTTGTCTGAATAAGTACGTCTTGTAAATAAAAAAAACTATGGAGTGGAAAACTAAAGCATCTCTTATTAAAAGGGCAGTGAACTCAACCAGGCCCGGTCTTCAAAGTCAATTGACTATGGTCACGGATCCCAGACCGGGTCATAAAACCTATGCTGAGATGAAAAACAACTGTAAAAAAGCCGGTGTTCTTGTCCTTTGTTTTCCACAAAAAAGCGCTTTCTGTCTCGTACTGACCCGCAGAACGGATGAAGTGAAGTATCACCCTAACCAGATATCACTTCCCGGAGGACAGTGCGAACCGGAAGAAAGCCCTCTGGATGCTGCCCTAAGGGAAACGCATGAAGAGCTGGGGATAGCTCCTAAAAAAATTAGGGTCCTCGGCCAACTCACTCCCTTATACATTCCCCCAAGTAACTACTGCGTCTACCCGGCTGTTGGTATCATGGATCACCCCCCTTCGTATAATCCCAGATCAAAAGAGGTGGCAGAGGTCATCGAGGTCCCCTTGACTCACCTGCTCGATGACAAGAATATACTCAAAGAGATTTGGCCATTACACGGCCGAAACGTTTCAGTCCCTTTCTATTTATATGAAAAACACAAAATCTGGGGTGCCACAGCCATGATCCTGGCTGAATTTCTTGATATCATCCGCCCGATTTTAAAAAACCAGCTTGCCTGATAAAAGTTAAAAGCACAAGCCACACCCGGCATTTACAACACATCTTTGAGCACCTCCAGGGGCGCATCGACTTTGCCAAAGGGCATGGAGACCTGTGCCCCGGCCAGATGCACTTTCAATTCCTTAAGAAGCTCCCTGGCTATCTGAATCCCGGTTTTCTGTGCTCCCTCCTTGTTCTTTGCTGCCCTCATACGCTTGATGATCTCGTCAGGAACAAATGCTCCGGGCATCTCATTATTTAAAAATTCAGCATTTTGGACACTGACTAAAGGCCAGACGCCGGCGATAATAGGGATCCTTACATGTTCGATCCGCTTCAAAAATTCAGTGAACTGCCCTGCATCAAACACAGGCTGTGTGATAGCAAACTGAGCCCCGGCTTTGACTTTCCATTCGAACCGGCTTATCTCATAATCAAGGTCAACCGCACTTGGATTGACTCCTACCCCTATGAAAAAACCCGTCGGATTTTTTAATGGATTTCCTCCCAGGTCCATACCGCGGTTTAAACTGTACACCACATTTGTCAGGCCGATGGAATCCACATCAAAAACAGCTGTTGCATCCGGATAAGTACCCATCTTGGGAGGATCTCCTGTAATAAGAAGAATATTCTTGATTCCGGCACTATAGGCCCCAAGAAGATCTCCCACCATGCCAAGCAGGTTTCTGTCTCTGCAGGCATAATGCTGGATCACTTCCAACCCGATCTTTTCCTGAATAGCAAGGGAAAGATAGCTGGAACTCATGCGGGAAAGGGCGCGCGGGCCGTCGGGGATGTTCACAGCATCCACTCCGGCCTGTTTGAGGGCCTTTGCTCTCTCCAGTGCATTTGAATGATCAATGCCTCTGGGAGGTATGATCTCTACTGAAGTGATAAATTCGTTTTCATGTATCTTCCTTGCCATTTCAGACCTCTGGTATGTAGGAATTTCCGGTTTTAATTCTTTCTCAGAAACAGCTTGAGGGCGGACCTTTATCCTTTTTCTGGGTCTTATAGACTGGATGGCCTTCTGCATTTCTTTGGTAAACTCGGCATTGGTCCCGCAGCAGCTCCCGATGACCTGCACCCCGGCTTGAGCAAAACGCCTGGCATATTCTCCAAAGTATTCAGCCGTAGCAAGATAGATGTTCCGGCCATCCACATTCTGCGGTATGCCTGCATTAGGCATGACGCTTACAGGAATATCAACCGCAGCTATCATCCTTATGATCGAATCCAGCATTATTTTCGGCCCTACGCTGCAGTTTAGACCTACGATATCAGCTCCAAATTCCTTCATTTTGACCCCCAACCGCTCCGGCGGAGTCCCAAACAGAGAATTTCCGTCATCACCTATGGTCATGTGAGCCATTAAAGGAACGTCATACTTTTCCTTTATGCCAATAATAGCCTGCTGGATAAGATGAAGGTCTGAAAAAGTTTCCAGGGAGATGATATCCACCCCTCCGTCTAAAAGAGGTTTTGCCTGTTCCTGATAGATCTCTCGTGCCTCCTGCTCTGAAAGTATGCCCCACGGCTCCAGCCGTTCGCCCAAAGGCCCTATGGAACCAGCCACATACACCTTGTTCCCTGCCATTTCCCTGGCGATTTCCGCTCCCTGATAATTAATAGTATGTACCTTATCTTCAAGCGAATGCTTCTGCAGCTTGATCCTGTTGGCACCAAAAGTATTGGTCTCTATAATATCAGCACCGGCTTCTATATAGGACCTGTGTATCTCCTTGATCATCTTTGGATTGGAAAGATTCAGCTCATCATAGCAGGTGTTAATAAAAATTCCCCGGGCATAGATCTCTGTTCCCATGGCTCCGTCCATAAGAGCGATGTTTCCCTTTATAAAATCAAGAAAAGGCTTTTTCATTCTTCTCTCCCATCAGATTCTATTCGACCTGCAATATTTAAGATGAATTTATTTCTGATTTCCACTACATAATAACAAAATTACCAGTTCCATGCGAATTTTACCTCTCTTTGAATCAGATTTCCATAAATCAGACGGCATCATCTCTGATCCTGTCATGAATTTTATTACAAGGGCTTGATTTTAGGCCTCTTCCTGATATATGTTAAGGTTTTAATACAAACGAAATGAAAAAAGGAGGATCTATCATGAAACGAGTTTTTTTTATTTTATTTGCCGCTCTATTCTCATTCTTCAGCCTGTCCCCTGGTTGGGCTCAGGATAACTGTTCCAGCTTCCTTGTCACAAAAGGGGCTTCTAAGGACGGTTCCGTAATGATCACCTACACGTGTGACGGTGAGTTTCTCCCCCTTCTTGAGTACGTGCCTGCACAAGACCATAAAAAAGATGAAGTCATAGAAATAAGAGGCTGGAGAGGAGAAGTCATAGGAAAAGTCAAGCAGGTCCCCCATACATACGCTGTGGTGGGATTGATGAACGAACATCAAGTAGCTATTGGAGAGACCACATTCGGGGGAAGAATGGAACTGAGAAATCCCAAAGGCCTTCTCCACTACTTCACTCTCATGAATCTTGCCCTGCAGAGGGCTAAAACAGCCAGGGAAGCCATCACGGTCATGACGGACCTGGTCGCTGAGTACGGCTATGCCAGCACAGGCGAATCCTTTTCCATCGCAGATCCTCATGAGGCCTGGATCATGGAAATGATAGGACCGGGAAAAGAAGGGAAGGGAGCTATCTGGGTAGCCCTTCGGATACCGGACGGATATATTTCAGGCCATGCAAACCAGGCCCGGATAGGAACCTTTCCTTTAAATGACAGGGAGAACTGCCTGTATTCTGAGAATGTGATAACTTTGGCAAAAGAAAAAGGATACTATGATGAAGGCTCCGGAGAGCCGTTCAGCTTCAGAAAAGCCTATGACCCTTTGAAACCGTCCTCTTTAAGGACCTGTGCTGCCAGAGTCTGGAGTATGTTCCGCAGGTCCGCCCCTTCACTGAACCTTTCTCCGGATTTCCAAAGAGGCGTCAAAGACGCCGAACGCTATCCTTTGTGGATAAAACCGGACAAAAAGCTTTCTCTCCAGGACGTGATGAACATCATGAGGGACCACTACGAAGGCACTGGCTATGATATGACCAAAGGTATTGACGCAGGACCGTTCGGATGCCCGGTCCGCTACAGGAACCTGACCTGGAAAGTCGACGGCGTTGAATACTCCTGGGAACGGCCTATTTCCACACAGCAAACCGGTTTCTCTTTTATCTCGCAGTCCAGAAGCTGGCTTCCCAATCCCATAGGAGGCGTATATTGGTACGGAGTGGATGATACCTACACCACCTGTTATGTGCCTCTCTACTGCTCGATAAACGACCTTCCCGAACCGTTCACCAAAGGAGACCTCCAGGATTTCTCATGGGATTCCGCTTGGTGGGTGTTTAATTTTGTATCTAATTACGCAAACCTCCGCTACTCAGATATGGTCAAAGACATACAAAAAGTACAATCCAAACTGGAAGGCCAATTTCTGTCCCTTCAACCTATTATAGAAAAAACAGCGGTTGAGCTGTACAACACTGACCCCGAACTGCTCACAAGCTATCTCACAAATTATTCGGTCTCCCAGGGTGAAGAGGTCGTCAAGAAGTGGATCGACCTGGGAGAATTCCTTCTCACCAAATACAATGACGGGTATGTCAAAGACGAGAACGGTCGTCCAAGAGGGCTCGGATACCCCATAGAATGGCTCAAAAAGGTCATAGAGTCCAAACCCGAACAATTCAAACTGCCAAAATGGGGAGATGAAAACAAAGACGGACGGCTTCACTGAGAAAATATTTTTTCGGCGGTATAGACTGCAGACAAAAAAACGATTATAATACTCAACAGATCAATCGGAAAATTGGGTTGTATTAATTAACCTTAAAAATCAATAGATAATTTTTCCTGAAAATCTAAATTTTATTAACGAGGTCCTGTTTTTATGAATACAAGTATCGCTCAAATGAGAAACATCGGAATCAGCGCTCATATTGACTCCGGCAAGACCACTCTAACCGAAAGGATTCTGTTTTACTGCAAAAAAATCCACAAAATCCATGAAGTGAAGGGAAAAGACGGAGTAGGCGCCACCATGGATTTTATGCCTTTGGAAAAGGAAAGAGGCATAACCATCACATCCGCAGCAACAAATGTAAAATGGAGAAACCACTCCATCAATATCATCGATACCCCCGGACATGTTGATTTCACTATTGAGGTCGAAAGAGCTTTACGCGTTCTTGACGGAGCCATTTTGATACTCTGCTCCGTGGGGGGGGTCCAGTCTCAGTCCATAACTGTTGACCGCCAGTTAAAGCGATACCGGATCCCAACCATAGCTTTTATCAACAAATGCGACCGCGTGGGTGCTGACCCCTATAAAGTAAAAAACCAGATCAAAGAAAAGCTGGGTCAAAATGCCGTGCTTATGCAGATCCCTGTCGGACTGGAAGAAAATCACCGGGGAGTCATAGATCTGGTTAAAATGAAAGCTTATTACTTTGAAGGACCTGATGGAGCAGAGGTCCTTGTCAGAGATATCCCGGAAGAACTTAGAAAAGAAGCCGAATCAAAGAGAGAGGAGATGCTGGATGCTGCCTCTATGTTCTCTGATGAACTCATGGAAGCGGTATTGGAAGGAAAAGAGACCGAAGAACAGATTTACAAAGCGGTCAGAGAAGGGACCATTGCGCGTGAGATGACTCCTGTGTTTATGGGCTCGGCGTACAAAAACAAAGGAGTGCATCTCATTCTCGATGCCGTGGTCGATTATCTGCCAAATCCCTCTGAAGTCACAAACTACGCTGTGGATATGGATAATGAAGAAAAATCCATAGAACTGAAACCAGATCCTCATGCTCCTGCAGTGGCCCTTGCTTTCAAGCTGGAAGACGGGCCTTACGGTCAGTTGACATATATCCGCATCTATCAGGGAAGTATCAGAAAAGGGGACCCGCTTACCAACACGCGGACAAAAAACACATTTAAAGTGGGGCGGCTCATCCGCATGCATGCAGATACCATGGAAGACATAGACGAAGCCGTGTGCGGGGATATCACAGCTCTTTTCGGCATAGACTGTATTTCAGGGGATACCTTTGTCAAACCAGGCCTTAACTGCTTCATGACCTCCATACACGTGCCTGATCCTGTCATTTCTCTTGCCCTCAACCAAAAAAACAAAAACGCCTCTGAAAAAATGGCCAAAGCATTGAACCGCTTTGTCAAAGAAGACCCGACTTTTAAAACCCATGTCGACCATGAATCCAACCAGACCATCATCGAGGGAATGGGAGAACTGCACCTCGATGTGTATATTGAAAGAATGAGACGGGAATATAACATCGATGTGGAAGCAGGCCGGCCCGAAGTCGCCTACAGAGAAAGCATACAGCAAAAAGCTCCTTTCAACTACATCCATAAAAAACAGACCGGAGGGGCGGGTCAGTTCGGTCAGGTCATAGGATATATCGAACCTTTTGCGGAAGGCAAATATGAGTTTAAAAATGAAGTCAAAGGGGGAAACATTCCCAAAGAATTTATCCCTTCCTGTGATGAAGGATTCAAATCAGCCATGGCAAAAGGCTCTCTGATAGAGCATCCTATAACCGGTATCAGGGTCATCCTCACTGACGGACGTTCCCATGCAGTGGATTCTTCAGATGTCGCTTTCCGTACCGCTGCAAGAGAGGCTTTCAGACAAGCCTATAAAAAAGCCAACCCTCATATCCTGGAACCTGTGATGAAAGTGTCTGTGGACGGTCCTTCTGAATTTGCAGGAAATATTTTCTCCTCTCTTACCAAAAGAAGGGGCATTATCATCAGCTCTGTGGAGGACGGCACATTCGTTAGAGTGGATGCAGAAGTTCCCCTTAAAGAAATGTTTGGCTATTCCATGACTCTCCGCTCATTGACTCAAGGCAAGGCAGAATTTACAATGGAGTTTCTTAGATACGCTAAAGTTCCCAAAAACATTGCTGAAGAATTGATATCAGATTATAAAGAAAAGAAAAGGAACAATTAACCTGGATTATTCACAAGTCGAGGTTGCTGCAGATGCGAGGCACAGGGTGCGAAGCTGTGGTCCTTCACCGCGAGTGCCCTGTAACGAAGCAGATGCAGTGAGATCGGCTTGCCTGTAAGGTAAAAAAATGGCGATTAAAATGAAAGTAAAAACAAACAAAAATATTTCA
>JAGGYH010000067.1 GCA_021162615.1 Candidatus Aminicenantota bacterium | reverse complement strand
GTCAAGCTTCGCCAATTTCATCCGTCAAAAAGGATTTATGGACCTTTTAAGCCTGCCAGATCGGAAGCCTTCCTCACAGCTTATCCCGTCCCTTATGAATCCAGGGAGCTTGTCCTCTTCAGATAGGGATCAAGGGATCAATCCTCTCAATTTGTCTTTAAGCGATATCAGTCGATGTGCAGGCTTCTAGCCAGCTGCACAGCCCACACGATCCCTGCTGAGACAGGATACCAGGTCCATCTGCTGGGAGGCACTGTGTGCATCTGTATGTTATCATGGATTTTTTATGACCATGGTTCGAGCTTTAGGTGCTGCCTGGTAGATCAAGGTTGCAACTGATGTACCGTGGCCTCCCCAGTCATAGGGGAATTGGCCTTTCTCATTTACAGGCTTTAAGGCATCTAAGAAATTTTTCCACTTTCGAATACCGGCGTTGATTTCTTTGATGGTCGAATCAACACCGGAATCAACAACAGCAATGGTGATGCCTTCTCCTTTTGTCATTTTGTGGGCTTTTCTTAGGTTTGCCTCATCAAGCGCCCATTGAGAGCGGAGAACCCGGGACATGGGTCTGAAAAACATTCTGAAATCGGGAATGTTTTTTCTTGAATAGTATCCGGCTGATATTAGGATTGAATTCAGGGGGGATAGGTCCTTTTGGAGATGTTTCAAGGAGACAGACTGCAGAAGTTTCTTGGCCATATTCACAGAAAGGCTCAATAGGAATGAGGGGAACTTCCTATCTTTTGTTCTTTCGCTTGAATCTGTGTGGAAATAAAAGTTCATCAAATGGCTGTATAATCTCGGAAATTTCTTCTCCGCTTCCCTGAGCAATTTTTCATCTTTCGGGTCGAGTACAAACTCAGGTGCGTACTTTTCAAGGGCTTTATAAAAGTAGGCTTTTCCGCGCTTATAAACCTGGTTGAATGATTTGAGATTCATTTTTTAGAAAATCTTCAATTCTTCTTATAAGGTCAGAAATCTCATCCTGAATCCCTACGCTCACTCCGGAAAGGATTTCCCTCTTATCTCCCCCGTAAAGTTCCCTCAAAGGCCTGCGCTATTTTTTGGCTTTCAAATCCCATAAGGCCAGTTAAAGCCCTGCCTTAAAACAAATCTTCTCTGGGTAAAGAACTGTGGAAAAGTGATGTTACTTATTGATATAAAAGAAAATAACCGGGACCGTCCCCCTATTCGTAATGCCAGCATAGCCAGCATCACTCTCGATGTGCTTTCTGATTGTGTGCTTGTCTCTATCTTAAACAGTAAAGATGAAAGATGAGAGTAGAGAGGTAATAATCCACAGCAAAAACGCGATGAAGGAGATAAAGAGCCATGAATCCAGAGCACGGATGATTTTTTTAAGTTTCATCTCTGCTCTTCTTTATCGTCGAAGATAAAAAGCTCATTGATGGTTGCCTTCAATGCAGTTGCTACATCGTGAGCTAGTTTCAGAGATGGATTGTATTTTCCTTTTTCAAGATAAATGATGGTTTCCCTTCTTATTTTAACCATGTTGGCCAAATCCTCTTGAGTCAGATTGTACTTCGCCCTGAATTCCTTGATTCGTGTCCTGAAAGGCATTGTATTTTCCTCTATCATTTCTCATAAAACTTTAAAGAAAAAGAAAATGTTACCAATTGCAGGATAACAAGCACAATGAATGCATAAGTATATACCGAGATATCTTCTATTATCCCAGCGATAACCGTGGCGATCACAAAGACCGATAGGAAGACAAAAAAAGCGTTTCTTGCTGCTTTGTTGATGTTTGCCTCCAGCCGTTCGTCACTAACGACTCTGGTGTAAGAAAAGAAGCCAAAAAAACCAAAGAAGCCAAAAAAACCGATGTTGTCTGTGAATATCCCAAGGAGGCCTAGGAATCCCAGAAAACCTAGATATTTAAGCCACGATTTTTTCATTTTCTCCTCCAAATGTGATAATAATCTAACATATTGTTAGAAATATATAACATTATTTAATTTTTGTCAAGTCAAAAAAAAATTTAACAGATCAAAACCCAAAGGCAGGATTCAAATCATTCAAATCAAGCTAAATAAATTAGAGTGGATCGACAAATAAGTCACGATCATTCCGATGGCGTCGCCAACTGCGTGTGCTGTTATATGTCAAGAGGCGTGTAGTATTACGAGGTGAAACGGCGCATACCTTTACGAGTTTGGCATGCTGAGAAGGCACTAAATTCAAGGTCATTTCTTTTAAGTTCCCTTTTGCTTTTATTCCAATTCTAATTGATTCAGGCATGTTAGATGCTCAATTTTGGTTGTTAACCTTACTTGTGATCCCATCAATTTTGTGTTTTATTTTATGATAAGAGATGAGAAAACCGGACAGATTTTCTCATAGATTTATTATCCGCCACTGATCATATGAATAACAGCAATCTTTGAATTGTCCGGAACAATTTTTTCATTAAATTTATTTCTAGGGACAAGTTCATTATTTATTTTAACAACTACTAAAGGAAATGTATATTTCACTCTTTTAAGAAGTTCCTTTACTGTTTCATTTTCAATCCAATCTATGTTTTTACCGTTTACTTCAATACTCATTTATCTTCTCCTAAGAGTATTTCTAAAACAAGATTTGCCTGCCAATTAGCCATTAGACAAACTTTTGGAGCAAGTAAAACATCATCTTCACTTGACCTTGCTTCTTCATCAGCACATAAATTAAGATTTCCTGAGTGAATTGTTTTAATTCTATCAGAATTTCCATATCCTGCAACACCCGTTGCGGCAACTAATGGAGTGTTAGGTAATTTTTCAAGAATTTCTTCAACAAAACAAGTTTTTATTTCCGCGCTGTCAAGTGCTTCAACTACCACGTCAACATCTTCAAAAGGTTTTTGCATATTTTTTTTTGATAATTTAATATCTAAAATTTCAACTTTAACATCAGGATTAATTCTTTTTATATTTTCTTTAAGAGCATGAATTTTTAACTTGCCAATTTGATCTCTGAAAAAGTATTGTCTGCTTAGATTATTTTCTTCCACTTTATCAAAATCAACTAACACAAGTTTTCCAATGCCACTGCGGGCAAGAGCTATGGCAACATTTGATCCAAGTCCACCAGCTCCCGCAATACCTACACTTGATTCTTTTAATTTTAATCTAATTTTTTCAGATTTTTCAATATTCATATCTTTTTACCATTTTTCCCAATATTTCAAATCTTTACTTGGAGTTTTTTCGCCTTTTTTATAATCGCCGCCCCAATTGTTAAGACCTTAAAGATAAGAATTCGATTTTTTTGTTGCTGTTGGTTTTCCCTCCAATTCATCAAATTCCCATCCTCTAAGCGGCTTCATCACCTATCATAAGTATAAAATAAAGGACAAGTCAACAAGCAACCCACAAAAAAGAGAAAACATCTTTTAATTATCGCCACAAGCAAATAGACTGAAACAGCAATCCATATCTGGGATTTCATCGCGTTCTCCGATGTCCCATAAAACGATTTTATCCGTAAATGCTGCTTGATCCATTTGAAAAACAACTCGATCTGCCGGCGGCATTTATAAAGTTGGGCAATAACATAGGCGGGAAGAATAAAATTATTGGATAAAAAAATCAAGCAGATTATTATTGGTTTCTTTATCAAAAAAGCGAACACGGCGGGTCGGAATAGAGCCTCGTAAATCTAACAATGTGTGCAACTTGATGGCACCTTTGTGTTTCCGGAATTTTGCCCAGGGAAAAAGCGAAATCCTCATCAGCATATAATCCTCTCGCATGATTGATGAGCACTTGAGCAAAATCAGCATATATCCGCCAATCACGAGTCTCATTCGCATGAGCCAGAGTGTTTCGAGATACCATTCCACGAATCCCCATATGGAACAGTTTATTTTGCCTTGACCTGAGACATGCCTCGATATCTCGAAGACTCTCTCGATAAGCCAGTTGAGCAAAAGCCATAAACAGAAACTGGTCCAAACAGGAAAAACTCTTGACTTTGTAATTGCCCCGGTAGCGCTTCACGCATTTTCGGAATTCATGCATAGGGAGATAATCCATTATCTGAGAAAAAACGGTTCGTCCTGTATTCAAGGCTGCTCCTTCCCGTCGATTGACAGAAAGGTGACCTTATCATAAAATTGAGTTCAAATCGATTACAGTGATATTCTCGCATAACTTAATGAATATAAATAAATTACAAGGATTTCAGATTCAAACGTTGGGACAGCAGTTTCCTAAAATATTTAAAGCGAAAAAATTTGCCTGCCGATTCTTAAAGGGAAAAGGTGCTGCAAGTGGCATCAGGATTATATATGCTTATTTTGAAGATGAGGATTGTATTGAATTTATTGAGATTTTCTATATATGGTTCTTTATTTAACTGCTGAAGAAGAAAAAGGATAAAGGATCTAAGAGCCTCCATAGATAAGAAGCCTTGAAGAAAAAGCCCCGCCTCGTTTCCAGAAAGTTGTCTGAAGGTCTTTCTATTCCGTCTCTCCATTCCAGCTTTTCATAGAACGAACCATAGCCTAGGTGGATAACCGTTCCCGGGATGTAGGTGAAGGAGGCGAGAAAGTCGGTCAAAAGTGTTTTATGGAAAGAATTGTACTCCAAAATGGCGCGGAAAAAGAGATATCTGTTTACCGGGTACGTGTTTTTGCTGCGGATAATCATATAATCATATTCTTTCTGCATGTCAGGTCGGCGGAAGAAATCAGAATAAAGGACGCTGAGTTCCAGATGCAGGTTCTCTGAAGGCAAAAACTCCATCGACAGGGAAGCATCGTTTCCCTGGCCCTGATAAGGATCAGATAAATACCGGATTTTCCCATGATAGCGGTAAGAAGCACTGAGGGTAAAGGATTTGGTGATGTTGCTGTTTGCACTCAGGCGGAAACGGCTGACATCGAATTTTTCTCCGAGAAATATTTCTGTGGCATACCCTCCACCAATGGTGATGTATGAATTCCTGCTGAACATGAACCGGGTATCAAATGAGCTGTAAGATTCATAAAGACGGCTGAATTTATCTCTGGTAAGAAAAAAATGCACCATAGGATCGATGCGGAGAAGAAACTTGGATTTGGGATAGACCATACGGACAGCCCCGCTTCGAAACCAAGTCAGCCCGTTTCGTGTCAAATAGCCTGTCTCAGTCTGGAAATCCTTTGATATATCCTGAAGCCCGGCCATAACGATCCAGTTGCGTGTGTTGGAGAAATAGTGCAGACTAAGGGCATGTCCGTCTTTTCTTTTTTGCTCTTTATCAGGTCTGGTCTGGCTGAAGAATGTATAAAAACCAAGGATGCTTGAAGGATTGATCCGGAATTGGCCGTCAGCGCCTGCGACCCGGTTAAATCCGCTTGATCTTTCTCTTCCTGTGTAAAATCCTCCAATAAATCCGTCTTCAGCCAAAGACCTTTTATACCGAAAAATTCCAAAGTGGGCCCGGTCATCAGTGTCCTCATCCGGAAGGTCATCTAGGGCATATATGGAAGCAATGGTGTCTTTTGGACCGATCTTCCTGTTCAATTTAAAACCAAGAATCGGGTTGACGATAGTCCTTGTGTGCACCACTTCCCCGAGGGGATCGCCAAAATGATGGCCTCCGATTTTGAAAAGGAATAGTAATGAAAGGTATACCTTCAGTCAACAGAAAAATGGATAAGATTCCTTTTTTCTCTTTAAGACGGTTTTTAATCTATCTGGTGATGGTGAAGCATATTTTATAGGAATCAGGTGAATAAGCAAACCGTCCCCTTTTTATTCATAACGCAGCGCCTCTGCAGGGTTGGCTGTGGCGGCTTTGATGGCCTGGAAGCTGATGGTGAGCAGGGCAATTCCAAGAGCGATGAGACCGGAAAAGACAAAGGTCCAAACACTGGGGTTGGTCCGGTAGGCAAAATTTTGCAGCCATTTGTACATGGTATAATAGGCCAGAGGCCAGGCAATGATATTCACCAGGCCCACCCATTTGAGAAATTCTCAGGAAAGGAGAAAATAAATGTTGGAGGTTGAAGCTCCCAGTATCTTCCGGACTCCGATTTCCTCAGTTTCCTAGAAATTCGGAGATGCTTTCCCAGATAGCGCGGTGCAGGTCATAAGAGGTTTTAAGCGCGCTTCTCCCATCGGGAGTCAACGCATAATAAATCCGCGGCCTTCCTCCTCTCCCGGATGATGTGTCTCCTTTTGATTTTGTGACATAGCCTTTTCGCAGAAGCTGGTCAAGAGCATTGTAAAGAGTTCCGTACATCAGCCGCTTTCCGGTCATTTTTTTGACTCTTTTGCGGATGGAAACCCCATACGCTTCTTCTTTGAGGGCTATGATGGCGGCCAGTATCATCTGTTCTAATGTGGTTAATTCTTTCATCCTTTTTTTATCCTTAATTTAATACATATATTCAAGTTTTGGATTAAGTTTTACGTAACTTACTTATATATTAATACGTTCATTACGTAAAAAGGTTGCTTGTATTAAGAAGAAAATTCCTTTCGAGTTATTATTGAGGTGGTTTTTTTGCGAATTTACATTTTTTCAAGGGCGGCGATGCGTTCCTCTATCGGGGGGTGGGTGCTGAAGAGCTTGTTGACTTTTCCTTTGATATCTTTAAGAGGATTCACGATATACATGTGAGCCGTCGCCTTATTAGCTGCCTCCAAGGGTTCTTTATCCTCGGACAGCTTTTTAAGGGCAGAGGCGAGTCCGGGAGGATACCGCGTGAGCAGGGCTCCGTTGGCATCAGCCAGAAATTCCCTTTTTCTGGATATGGCCAGTTTCAAAAGTTGTGCTATCAGAGGAGACAGAATGGCTAAAACCAGCGCTACGACCACTAAAAGGACGGCCGCATTTCCTCCTCCTTTTTCTCCTGAACGCCGCCTTCCTCTTCCCCATATAAAGGTCCTGAGGGTCCAGTCACTCAAAAGAGCCACGACTCCCACCATGACCACAGCCAGAGTCTGAACCAGCACATCGTAATTTTTTATATGGGACATCTCATGAGCGATCACTCCTTCGAGCTCTGCACGGTTTAATTTTTCAAGAAGTCCAGAGGTGACCACGATCACGGCATTTTTTGGATTACGGCCGGAGGCAAAAGCATTGGGAGCTGTGTCGTCGATTATGCAGCAGCGCGGTTTGGGAAGACCTGCTGCTATGGAGAGTCCCTCAACAACATTATACAGGTAAGGGTAGTCCTTTTTTTCCACGGGCCGGGCCCGGCTGATAGCCAGCACGATTTTATCGCTTGCATAGTAGCTGCCAAAAGTGAGGGCTATGGCGATAACAGCCGCAGAGACCAGCCCACCGGCACCCCATCCGGTCAGTTCTCCGAACGCCCAGCTTAAAGCAAAGATGAGACACAGAAAAAACAGTATCAGGAAAAAGGACCGCCATTTGTTGCGGGTGATTTGTTCGTACATTTGGATTCCTGTCTTGATGCTTGGTCAGGCGGCGCTTACAGAAACATTTTGCTTGTATCTCTGATTCAGAACTTCACCTTAACGGGTTCCCTGGCAGCCGACTCCTCGATCTCAAAGTATTCCTTCTCCTTGAAGCCAAACATATTGGCAATGATATTTGAAGGAAATACCTGCTGTTTGGTGTTGAACTTCATGACAGTATCATTGTAAAACTGCCGGGCATAAGAGATTTTTCCTTCGGTCCCGGCCAGCTCTTCTTGAAGCATCAGGAAATTCTGATTGGCTTTGAGTTCGGGGTAGTTTTCTACGACCGCAAACAGAGACTTAAGGGCTCCGGATAGCATATTTTCTGCCTTTCCCTGTTCCCCAACAGACCCTGCGTTAATGGCCTGGGACCGGGCTTCGGTGACTTTCTGGAAGACTCCCTTTTCGTGCTGGGCATAGCCTTTGACCGTCTCCACCAGATTGGGAATAAGGTCATACCTTCTCCGGAGCTGGACATCCACCTGGGCCCATGCGTTGTCGGCCCGGTTTCTCAACGTGATAAGCCCATTGTATATTGCTACGGCAGCAAAGATAAAGACAGCTATGATGATAAGCAAGATCCATAAAGCAGCCATGTCTTTTCTCCTTTTTCTGGATTGGACTTATTTTACTATGAACCTGGATGATGAGCAAGTCGAGGTTAAATTTGAAGGGAGCACAAGCCATATCTGAATCTCATATCGGCTTGCCTATATGGTAAAAAAATGCTCATCGCCATTTTTTTATGAATAGGTCAGGTTAAATGATTGTGTGAAAAGTGTAAAGATATTCCCTAAATCTTCTTATGGCAGAACCACCAATCATAACAGTCGTATTTCTTTTTTCTATCCTTGGAAGCAGCCACATCAGATGGAGGGGGGATGATGACACGGTCTTTGATCAGCTCGTTATTGGGCCAGTTAGCAGGCATCGCCACTTTGTTCTTGTCAGCTATCTGCAGAGCCTCAACGGCACGCAGGATCTCATCCATATTCCTGCCGACTTCCTGAGGATAGTAGAGAATCAGTCTGATGATCCCGTTGTCGTCGATGATGAAAACAGCCCTGACGGTGTTATTCCCTTTGCCCGGATGGACCATACCCAGTTTTGCTGCGATTTTCCCCTGGTCATCTGCGATTATAGGAAAGGGGATAGGAACCTTGAGTTCATTTTCAATCCATTCAACCCATTTGATATGGCTGAAGACCTGGTCTATGGAAAGGCCGATGAGATCCGTGTTGAGTTTCTGAAATTTTTCATATCTTTTGGCAAAAGCCACAAACTCGGTGGTACACACTGGCGTGAAATCTGCAGGATGGCTGAAAAGAACCAGCCATTTTCCTGCATAGTCGCCCGGAAGATTTTTTATGCCGTGAGTTGTGGGAACTTTCATTTCCGGAAAATTTTCTCCGATTAAAGGTATGCCTTTTGTTTCATTTAAATGCTCCATTTTTCCATCCTTGTAATTTCGATTAAATTTAGAATAATTATAAATTTATATTAATTATAAATAAATGTCAAGAGTTTTTTTAATGGGTTGAAAATTTTTAGACTGCCAACAGACCGATTCCCCCTAAATTGTGAGTTTTCCGTATGTGATTGATAAACTGGATTTTATTTTATTATTTTCCCCTCTATGATGAGAATGAGGCCCATGTCCCCGCCGTTGAGCTTGGAAACCCCTACCACAGACCTTTTTAAAAATTCAGGCTGGTCTTCTAGGATCAGCATGTTTCTGTCTCTTAGCATCTGAATTTTAGTTCTTTTTCACGGAAACAAAGAAATAACTCTTGATATAATTTTTTTTTGCTGTTATTTTACTGATGAACAAATAAAGGGAAAATGAGTTAAGAAGGAGGGAACTTTAATGTATGCACGTTTGACATCAGCACAGGTCAAGAAAGAAAATATAGAAAAGTTTACTGAAATATATAATACAAGTGTTGTGCCCGCTGCCAAAGCCCAAGAAGGATACAGAGGGTCCTATGTGCTGGTAGATCATGACACGGGAAAAGGAATAGCCATCACTTTATGGGAAAGCAAGGAAGACGCTCTTGCCAATGAGGAGAGCCGTTATTATCAGGAACAACTAGCGAAATTCGTGACCTTGTTCACACAGGCTCCTGTCCGGGAATTGTATGAAGTTACTGTTATGGCTTGACCTCTTTTTTTTAGCCGTTATTCATAAGCATCATTTTTACCTTTTTTGCCCCTTTAAACAAGTTTTTCTTTTTCCGGATGCTGCGCAGATAGGCATGCCATATAAATGCAGTCCGAAAACCAGGTTATAGATGGTATGATTTTTTTGTTATGGAGGCCCCTTTCCTGTTAAAAAAGTATTGAATAGAGAAGGGGATTGAAGTTAAAATATAGAGGATTTAATTTTAGTTTGATGCAGAAGTCAAGATATTTAATTTTTTTTATAGTCATTATTCTATCTTTTTGCGGTAATAAGAAAACAAATCACCGCCCCGAGCTTTTCAGACTTATAGATCATCTCAAAGCAGAAGATATTGTTATGTCTCCTCTGAAGGAATTACCTGACAGAGATACGGACTATAAAAAATACTATCCCCAATGCAGTGTTCCTTTAGAAGATTTTGGGATCAAGCAGAATCCCTTTAAGCTTGTAAGGAAAATCCAGCTCAAGGACCAAGAGTTTGATGTTCTTTGTGCCCCTAGTGAAAGTGAATATAGCTTTCCTGTCAGGCTCCCTGAAAACCCGGCTTTTGAATTCGGGATCGGGCTCTTGGACAATGAGAGCCCAGAGGGACATGGGAAGTCTGCCCAGTATAATGCGGCCGGAGCAGCTTTTGTGGTTGCGCTTGAATCCAAAGGGATGCAAAAAATTCTCTTTCAGAAATATATCGATCTGTCTTTGGCCCAGAAGACAGGCCTTGTTTCTCATCATAAAATAAATCTTCCCCCAATAAAAGAGGATGTCCGGCTTTCATTAAAGACAACAGGGGATCCGAAGGCCTTTGCTTTTTGGTTCAATCCTGTTGTGTATAATAGAAATCCGGATAATATCAATATCATTCTTATTTCCATTGATACTCTTAGGGCTGACCATTTGGGATGTTATGGGTATGAAAGGAACACAAGTCCAAACATAGATGAACTGGCTTCAGATAGTGCTGTTTTTCTCAATACATACTCATTATCTCCCTGGACTCTTTCCTCCCATGTATCCATGATGACCTCTCTGGTAGAGGCGCACCATCAGGTTTCCCGGGAGTTTGAAAAAATAAATCCTTCTCTAGTGACACTTGCGGATATGCTGAGAAAAAGCGGATTTTACTGTTCTGCTGTAACAGGGGGAGGATATGTCAGCTACCTCTATGGATTTTCACAAGGATTCAATCAGTACATTCAGCAGAGTGAAGGAATACGAAAGAATTTGTCGGCGGCATGGACTTTCAAGCAAGCCTCAAACTGGATCAATAAGAATAAGGACAAGAATTTTTTCCTTTTCATACATACATACCAACCCCATACTCCTTACAGCTGCCCCAAGCCTTACAATACCATGTTTCTTGATAAGGATGCGAAATGGCACTACATAGATTATTACAGTCATCTCGGGGGGGCGGAAGGTATTTTTAATCCCCACTCAGAGAAAGAAAAAAAGAATATCATCGACTTGTATGACAGTGAGATTCGTTACACGGATGAGAAGCTTATAAAACCACTCATACAAGAAATAAAAGACTTAGGCATCTATCAAAAAACAATGCTGGTTTTTACGGGTGACCATGGAGAAGAATTTTACGAGCACGGCGGCTGGTTTCACGGGCATTCACTGTATAATGAAGTGTTGAAAGTCCCTTTAATAATAAAATTTCCAAAAAGTAAATTCGCGGGCCGGAATATACAAAATATTGTACGGCTTACTGACATAATGCCCACCATACTGGATGAAATTAACTTTGAGACAGATGGATTAAAACTGGACGGGAAAAGCCTTGTGCCGGTGATAAAAGGGAAAGAAAAAAAGGAGAGAGTGGTCGTTGCTTATAAGGCGGAGAATGTTTTTGGTTCTCATCTTCCGGAAAAGTATGCCATCAGCTCTGGAAGATATAAGCTTATTTTAAACAAAGAAATGACTGAAAAAGATATTTCGTTTTTTACTTCAATCCCGCCTTTCATAGGAGAATTCGAGCTTTATGACCTTTATGCCGATCCTTTTGAAAAAAACAATGCTGCAGAAAAAATGCCGACGGTTGTCAGTCAGATGCTCGAAGAAATGGAGCTCATTTATGCAAAAGCGGAGAAAAGAGAAGTGTATAAAGTAAAAATTGAAGGAGATGTAAGAGAGCGTCTAAAGTCCTTAGGTTACATCCATCCCCCTTAACCTGAATCATTCAAAAAAAGTTATGAATAATCAAGGTTAACAAGGGCTATCTAAGTTGAAAAGTGACTGTCACAGTAAAGACTACAGGATGGGGTTTGCCGTCCAACCTGAAGTCATGTTCATTTATTTTGTCTTTCCATTTGTTTTTTTCAAAAGCAAAAATGATATCTGCCTCTGTTATCAAAGCCACATCTTCTAGATTAAAAACATTTTGGATTTTTGATTTTTCTTCTTCCAGTAAAAATTTTGATGGTATGGTGGCTGATATGGTGGGCTGGAGAAAAGAGGAAGTCACAAACTCGGGAGGATTGATTTCCCCTTTTCTTGCCCCCTGGAAAAAACGCATCTTTACGTTAAGATAGTCTGATGCACTCAGAGAAAGTGAGATAAAAAGCACACCTATAATGCTTAAGGTAAGTCTGTTCTTTTTATTCGTAAGGAATCTCCTTCAGTTAATTTTTTTTCTGCCCATAGAAAAATATAATCTGATTCCGGAGACTGAAAATAGAATGTATTGGCAGGCTGGTTGTGCATGGGAGCGGTTTCCGGGCCTCCCAGTATGGCTGGCCCATATCGCGGTTTTTCCATAGGAGGGGACGTCCGTCCGCAGTGGCTTTCCCGGATATGACCGCGACCGTACAGGGTTTGAGTACGGAAACGGTTAAAAGAAATGGTAGACAAGCAGAGGGATGATGACACTCAATCCCAGACTGACAATCACTTCCAGGAGCGTATGACCCACTTTTTCTTCCAGTCTGGGAATGTCTTTTCTGTCTCCGATCAGTTTGTTTATGGCTTTTGACTGCTTCTCAATGACCGTACGGACATTCACAGCGTCATAGATAACCAGAATGGTCAAAACAATCCCTATAACGAAATAAGGGGAAAAGCCGGTTTCCAAAAGCAGGGCCATGGTCAAGGATGCGGCCAGGGCTGTATGGCCGGAGGGCATTCCTCCGTTGGAGAAAAGCGCTTCTTTATCCAGTTTTCTCTCTTTTAACAGGATAAAGAGAATTTTAAGGACATAGGCAGTGGTCCACGTTATGATGATGCTCAGACAAAATTTGTTCATGATTTTATCCCATCGGCCCTTAAGTCAGTAGATCCCGCCGCTTCCGGAAATAAGGTCGAGCTTGAGCTGATTTTTATCCGACCTTGACTCCCCTACACTCGTGACATAGATAGCGGGTTTATCAACGACAGGGCATTTATTTTCACATATACCGCAGCCAATACAGAGTTCCGTGTCTATAACCGGTGCCAGGGGGGTTTTTATTTCCCCCTCAGGAGTTTTGACTTCGATTTTTATCAGTTTTATGGCTTTTGGAGAAACCGGGCAGTGCTCTTCACATACAATGCAGGGATCTCCGAATTTCCACGGGATGCAGCGGTTTTTGTTTATCCAGGATGTCCCTATTTTGACCTGCGTTTTTTCCGGAACGGTCAGTTCCCTAAGTGCTCCTGTGGGGCAGACCTGGGTGCACAGTGAACAGTAGTATTCGCAGTACCCGATTTCAGGAACCAGCATGGGCGTCCAGAGACCTTCAGGCCCTGCTTCGGTGAGAACAGGCTGAATGGCGTTGGTGGGGCATACTTTCATGCACTCGCCGCATTTCACACATTTTTCCAGAAACTGCTTTTCCGGGAGTGCGCCGGGCGGCCGGATCAATTTTTCAGAGGCTCTTGCGGATTTCGGAGAGAGCCGGAAAAAAGGAGCGGCGACGACACTGACTAAGGAAGTAAGAATGAGTTTCCTTCTGGAAAGATCGATCTTTTCTATTTTTTCCGGGCCGGGTCTAATGGGAAATTGGATCGCATTTGTGGGGCATATCGCACTGCAGGTAAAGCAGTAGATACATTCGGAACTCTTCCATTCATCATTGGGAAAAGGATTAGCCTGGGTTTCGCAGTGGATGGTGCACAGATTGCATTCAATGCACTTTTTAGGGTCAATGGTGAGCTTCAGTATGTTCCATCTTGAAAAGAGACCTAACAGTGCCCCTAGGGGACACAGATACCGGCACCAGAATCTTTCACGGTACACATTGAGAAGCACGACAGCCAGGAACAATGATCCTATGAAAAAGGCTTGTGCGAATACGGGGTTTATATCAAGAGTCGTTGAAAATTGGGCTATGGGATCTGCAACGGAATAAAACTCAGCTTGATACAGAAGGCCTATGATGTTCGAGAAGGTATGGTTTAGAACAGGAAACACGGCAACGGCGAAGGACCGGTAAAGAAGAGAGAAAGGATCCATTATCCCTACCAGGTTTAGAGAGAAGACAGCGCCCGCGAGTATACAAATCAAGATGTAGTATTTTAATGTGGGAAGCTTGTTTTTTATTTTTTTTGGCTTTAAAAGCCTGCTTTTCTTAAAAATAAAAGAGAAAAATTGATGGATGGAGCCGAGAGGACACACCCATCCGCATGCAAAGCGTCCGAAAACAAAGGTCAGTATGATCGTGAAAGCCGCAAACACAAAAGACGCAAACACAGCTCTTGCTGCGATAAGAGTTGTCAGAGCGATCAGGGGATTGAAATGGAAAAAAATCTCCACATTTCCAATATAATCCTTTCCCGGGAAATGGGTTTGCACCAGGAGCCAAAAAAAAAGAATAAAAAACAAGGACTGGCTTATGATCCTGAGTGTCTGTATGGCTCTGTATTTTTTAGATCTTTCTTTTTTCAATTTTCAGCTTCTCCAGGTCAACTTCTCCGAGACCTCTTTTATTTGCGATCTTTAGGTATGTGAGTTCTTCCTGGGACATATCCATGAAATGGGCTCCCATCCTGTCCACAGCCACATAATCAACTCCGGCTACGACCGTTTTGTACAGCCTGACATCGGACAGCCTGCCTCCCTGAGGCCCGTTCCGATAGAGAATCCGGTAGGCATCCAGAAATGACAGCACCGGCATAAAGAAGGCAGCCAGGTCCACTATGGCATAGTCCAGGTCTTGATGGAGCTGGTTTCGATTCCCTCCGAGCGCACCCAGCCAGTTTTTCATTCCCAAAGTCAATCTGGATAGACTGTGATGCTTGGTGATAGGGACATTTATGATTTTATCTGTTTCCAGAAAATCTCTGTATACTTCCCACTCCTTTATATGCTGTCCGTGGAGAGGGACTTTTTTCAGTTTGTGTTCATTGGGGAAGGGAACGTCGGCTCCTGCTTCCTTGGCCGCTTTGGCTATACCGGAACGGACATAAGTTCTTTGCGCAGGATTACATGGATGGTCCATCACTTTGACTTTTTTGGCTCCGGCTTCAAAGCAGAGCTCGACCAAGGTCTTGACAATTTCAGGGTTTGTACATGCCGCCTGTTCAGGTGTTCTGTCCCAGCCTATGTTCGGTTTGATGAGCACTTCATCGCCTTTTGAGATAAACCGGTTCATTCCGCCCAGGGCGGATATCGCTTCTTTGGTGATTTGAGAGGGAGATTCCCCTTGAATGACGGCCAGGTCCGGGATTGTTTTTTCCTGTGCGAAAAGTCCAGGATTTAGGTTTAAGAAAATACTTCCGGCAGCTATGTTTTTTATAAAGTCTCTTCGTTTCATTTTTTTATCCTTTGCCTAAAGATTGAATGTACTGGATAATACCCTGGAATATTCCTTCGGCAATCTCTTGACGGAACTCAGGCTTCCTCAGAAGCTCTTCTTCTCTTGAATTTGACAAGTGGCAGGTCTCGACCAGCACAGAGGGCATCTCTCCCCCGATTAAGACCCAGAAAGGCCCGCCCTTTACTCCCAGGTCTTTGGTGTATTTGTTGGATTTTTTAAGCCTTGATGTCAGGCATTCTTGAATAAGTACTGCCAGTTCCTTTGATTCTTTGATTTTACTGTTCTGGGCGATTTTTGTGATGATTTCTTTCATGTCCGCAATGCTTTTGGTAGACGTTGCGTTTTCTCTTGCGGCTGTGGCATTGACAGAAGGGTCTGTACTGAAATTCAGAAAATAAGTGGCTGTGCCGTAATAGTTTTTTCTGGGATTGGCATTGGCGTGGATGGAGATGAACAGATCTGCTTTTTTTTGATTGGCAATAACAGGTCTGTTTTCCACAGGGACAAATATATCTGTTTCCCTGGTCATAATGACTTCGAGGCCCCGTCTTGTGCGGAGCAGATTTTGCAGCCTTTTGGCTATGTCCAGAACAACAGCCTTTTCATGTGTGTTCCGGCTTCCTATGCAGCCGGGATCTTTTCCGCCGTGTCCCGGGTCTATAACGATTCTTTTGATCCCCAGGCCTAACTGCCGCGCCATAGAGTATCCTGAGTCTGTGGGTTGAGCTTGGGATGCATTTTTTACGGGGTAGATATCGATGATGATCCTGAACGGGTCAGGGAGATGCCAAACCCGGTAGTGGTCTATTTTTGAAAGGTCAAGGTCCACTGCTGTTCTGACCGTGGTGTGATTTTTTTGGGCTATTCTGATCTCATGTATATAGTCATTGTCCAGATGAACCGTTTTTGTGTGAAGGATCGGATTGAGTTTGGCCTGGAAAACATCCACGTAGATCCTGTCCGGGTCAGAGAGTTCATCAAAAAAATACTCTCTCAATTTTCCCACGTCTACCACTATTCTTGTGAAAGAAGGATGCGTATGGTAGCGGAGGTTATATATTTCTATCCTTGAGTCCTCACCGGATTGGGGAGATATGGCCGGTACCATGAAAAGCATTATGAGAGCAGCAGTTGCAATCTTTTT
This sequence comes from Candidatus Aminicenantota bacterium, assembly GCA_021162615.1. Classification (GTDB taxonomy): domain Bacteria; phylum Acidobacteriota; class Aminicenantia; order Aminicenantales; family Aminicenantaceae; genus WJMT01. Next base: position 13,309 of record JAGGYH010000067.1, on the reverse strand, counting down.
TGTCATTCTGATTTAATTATATAAAATCTATATAAATAGTTTTGTAACATTTAAACTCAAAGTCATGCCCCGAATTTGACCAGCTTTCCTGCGTGAGCGAGCATGAGGGGCATGGCATATAAAGAACGGAACCGGCCCAGATATCCCCGGCTGCATTCTTTTTCACTGAATTTTGTGACAATATCTGTTTGAGCGTATTTTGAATGGATAAGAAAAGGATTCGGATGCCATGAATGAGCCTTGAGAAGACAGGGAGTGGAGTGGTCAGAGGTGACAGCAAGCACATCCGGTTTGAGATCAAGTATCAAGGGGATGAACCGGTCTGTTTTTTCAATGATTTCTTTTTTCGCCTGAAAGTTTCCGTCTTCCCCGAAAGAATCTGTTTTTTTTACGTGAACATAGAAAAAATTATATTTGTGATAATTTTTTTTCAAAGACTCAAACAGGTCTTCTAATTCAGGGCCGACATCTAAAACATCCATGCCGACTAATTTTGCCAGGCCTTTGTACATCGGATAATTGGCGATAGCCGCTGGTTTTAATTTAAAGAGGTCCTCCATACTCGGGATAGAGGGGAATTTTGAAAAACCGCGGAGCAGTATTGTATTTGCTCTTGTTTCTTCCTTTAGAGCATCTGTGACTTTATCCATGACTTTATTGACTATCTCAGCGGTTCTTTTGGCCTCTGAAGAGAACGGTTTTGGATACACTATTGGTTTGTTTTCTTTTTGAGGGTCTGCATCGGACAGCTGGTCTGAAAGGCCTTCACTAGTAAATTTTATGACAAATCGGTGCTCTTTTCCGGTGAAAAAGGAAATTGTGGTGTTGTCGACTTCTTTAACGGCTTCATTTAGTTTCTTGCAAAGGGCCTGGTTTTTTTCTGTTGAGATCCGGCCGGCTCTTCTGTCCACAATGAGGTCTCCTTTTAATGTGGCGAAGTTACCCCTTGCTACCATGTCGTTTTTTGTCACATCTATGTTGACTCCTAAAGCTTCCAAAATCCCTCTTCCGAGGATGTGCTTTGTCGGGTCATAGCCGAAAAGTGAAAGATGAGCAGGTCCGCTTCCTGGCGTTATTCCTCTGAAGATGGGATCCGTGAGCCCGCAGCAGCCTGATTTGGCAAGAGAGTCGAGATTTGGAGTGGAAGCGGCTTCAAGAGCCGTTACCCCGCTTTGAGGCAGGTCTCCGAGTCCGTCCATGACTAAAAGGACGATTTTTGAGTCGGTCTCAATGCATAAGTCTTTTATAAATTTTTCTTTGTCCATATTAAATCAACTATAAAAAATTTGGATGAGTAAGTCAATCGCAGGGGTCGGAGTTCTGTTATGCTGTTTTGATTTACAACCAAATACGAGTCTGATAAAATCAGGTCATGAAAAAGGTTCTCATACTTGACTTTGGGTCACAGTACACTCAGCTCATAGCAAGAAAAGTAAGAGAATTAGGGGTTTTTTCAGAAATTTTTCCTTTTTCCGCAGCGCTGTCAGAGATAAAAAAAGAAAACCCGGGAGCCGTTATTCTCTCCGGAGGGCCCCAGAGTGTTTATGACCATGACGCTGCCAGTCTGTCTTTTAATATCAAAGAACTTGGAGTTCCGGTGCTGGGAATCTGTTATGGTCTCCAATTGATGTCGGATTTATTGGGAGGCAAGGTCATTCCCTCAAAGAAAAGAGAATATGGCTTTGCGTCGCTTGAAGTGAGGAAAGGAGACGGACTGCTGCAGGGAATAGAAGGTAAAAGCCAGGTGTGGATGAGCCATGGAGATAGAGTATTGGAAGTGCCTTCCGGATTTATTGTAACCGGAATGACAGAAAATTGTGATACAGCCGTTATTGAAAACAGGAAGAGTCAATTTTTTGGTGTCCAGTTCCATCCCGAGGTCATTCACAGCCAGAAGGGGAAAAAGATTTTATCCAACTTTCTCTTTAAAATTTCGGGGATGAAACCTGATTGGGATATCAGGTCTTTTATTGACAAGAAGATTCAGGAAATCCGTGAGTTAGTGGATGATGAAAAAGTCATATGCGGGCTCAGTGGAGGGGTGGATTCTCTTGTGGCATCCCTTCTTGTTAAACGGGCAGTGGGCAAAAACCTGACATGCATTTTTGTCAACAACGGTCTTTTACGTAAAGGTCAATACGAGAAGCTCATAGATACATTCAGGAAGGAATTTGGGCTTAATGTCGAGGCTGTGGATGCGGAAGCAATGTTTTTGGAGAAGCTAAAAGGGGTGATGGCTCCGGAAGAAAAAAGGAAAATAATAGGCAGGGAGTTCATAAATATATTTGAGCGTGAAGCTGGAAAAATTGGAGAAGTGCAGTTCCTTGCCCAAGGGACTATTTATCCCGATATTATCGAAAGCAATCCGGTTACAGGGCCTTCCTCAAGTATTAAGTCTCATCACAATGTGGGAGGGCTGCCGGAAAAATTGCCCTTCATGCTTGTGGAGCCGCTCAAAGAGCTTTTTAAGGATGAAGTGAGAAAACTGGGCCTTGAGATGGGAGTCATAAGTGATTTTATATTCCAGCATCCTTTCCCGGGTCCCGGCCTTGCCGTGCGTGTGGTGGGCGAAGTGACAGAGGACCGCCTGAAAACACTGAGAGATGCAGATGCGGTAGTGATTGATGAGGTGAAGAGAGCGGGGATCTATAATGATTTGTGGCAGGCATTTGCTGTTCTTCTACCAGTCAAGTCAGTAGGTGTTATGGGAGACAGGAGGACCTATCAAAGAGTGGTTGTTGTCAGGCTGGTCCAGAGTGTTGACGGTATGACAGCTGGATGGTTTCGTGCGGATCCGTTTTTATTATCCAGAATATCGACCAGGATCGTCAATGAAGTTGAAGGAGTCAACCGTGTTGTGTACGATATAACGTCAAAGCCTCCCGGAACAATTGAGTGGGAGTGAAATAGAAAAAAATGGAATCTCAATTCATACATCTTCACAATCATACTGAATTCAGTATCCTTGACGGAGCTGTTAAGATCGAGTCCATGATCAAAAGAGCCAAGGAATACAAAATGGATGCGGTGGCTATCACTGACCACGGTAATATTTTTGGAGCTGTCCAGTTTTTTAATGCAGCCAGAGAATTGGGAGTGAAGCCCATACTGGGGTGCGAGATGTATGTTGCACCAAAGGGACGGAAACATAAAAAGCCGTCTCCTGGCGGGTCTAACCATAATCACCTGGTTTTACTGGTAAAGAACGAGATCGGTTATAGGAACCTTTGCAAACTTATAACAATAAGTTATCTGGAAGGATTTTACTACCGCCCGAGAATAGACAAAAAGCTTTTATCCAAACACTCCGATGGGCTCATTGGCCTATCTGCCTGTTTAAAGGGTGAAATAAATGAATTATTAACCAGGGATTTTGACCTTAAAGCTGAGGAAACAGCCAGAGAATATATGGAGATTTTCAAAGATGGGAATTTTTTCCTTGAATTACAGGACCACGGACTGGAAGACCAGAAGAAAATCAACCCTAAGATCATCCAGATGGGGGAAAAACTGAATATACCGCTTGTGGCCACAAACGATGTCCATTATTTGGACAAGGAGGATGCGGAGAGCCATGATGTTTTGCTTTGTATCCAGACGAATAAGAAGGTAAAAGATAAAGACCGGATCAGGTTTGGTTCTGAGGAATTTTACTTTAAATCCACTGAAGAAATGTCCGAGTTGTTTGGCGGTGTACCTGAAGCATTGGAAAACACTCACAGGATAGCCGAACAATGTGATTTCAACCTGGCTTCCAGCGGGTATTATCTGCCTAAATTCAAGCCTGCTGAGGGTTACAGTCTGGATGAGTATTTTGAGATGGTCGTTACTCAAGGATTTAAGAAAAAAATGGATTTGGCTGAATCTCGTATGAAAAATGGGGATCTTCCGAACAGAGAGAAGTATGAGAAACGGATAGACAGAGAGATGAAACTGGTCAAACAGATGGGTTTTGAGGGTTATTTTTTAATCGTCTGGGACCTCATTAGAGAAGCAAAGTCAAGAAATATCCCAGTTGGACCGGGAAGAGGATCGGCAGCAGGGAGCCTTCTTGCTTATTCATTAGGGATCACGGCTCTGGATCCCCTGGAATATGACCTTTTGTTCGAAAGGTTCCTGAATCCAGAGAGAATCAGTCTCCCTGATATTGATATCGACTTTTGCGGGCGGCGAAGAGATGAGGTGATATCTTACATAAAGAACAAGTATGGAGAAGAGAACGTCTGTCAGATCATTACTTTCGGGACCATGGCGGCAAGGCAGGCAGTGAGAGATGCCGGAAGAGCCTTGGATATTCCGCTTCCTAAAGTAGATAAAGTCGCTAAGATGATACCTCCTTTTGGTGAGGACGCGTCTATAGAGGCAGCCTCCAAGAAAATACCTCAATTGAAGACACTTAAAGAAGAAGACCCTGTTGTCTCAGAGCTGCTTTCAGTGGCAAAAAAATTAGAAGGACAGATAAGACATCCCTCCATCCATGCGGCAGGAATCGTCATCACACCGAAACCGCTTGTGGAATTTTTGCCTTTATACAAGTCAGTCAAGGATGAAGTCACTACTCAGTTTCCTATGCAGGACATTGAATCCATGGGGCTTCTTAAGATGGACATTCTTGGACTGAGGAATTTGACCGTCATACAGGATACACTCAGGATTGTGAAAGAGGATTTGGGAGAAGAGATCGACCTCGAAAATATCCCCCTCGATGATGAAAAGACATTTCAGCTCTTCCAATCAGGGAACACGGACGGGGTTTTTCAATTCGAAAGTTCCGGGATGAAGGATCTCCTGAGAAGGTACAGACCCGATGATTTTCGAGACCTTATCGCCCTGAATGCGCTCTACAGGCCCGGTCCTCTGAAGAGCGGTATGACTGAGGACTTCATAAAGAATAAAAACTATCCGGAAAATGTAAAATATGACATTCCTGAACTTGAAGCTGTTCTTAAAGAGACAAAAGGTTTGATCGTATATCAGGAACAGGTCATGAGAATCGCAACTGATATTGCCGGATTTTCCATGGCTGAAGCAGACCTGCTGCGCAAGGCAATGGGTAAGAAAAAGGCTTCAGTGATGAGGGATATGAAGAAGAGATTTATAGAAGGGGCCAAAAACAAAGGAGTCAACAGAGAGAAGGCAAGAAAGATATTCGAGAAAATAAAGTATTTTGCAGGATATGGATTCAACAAATCCCACAGCGCTGCTTATGCCTGTCTTGCCTATCAAACAGCTTATTTGAAGTCTCATTACCCTGTTTATTTTATGGCGTCTTTGCTGACATCCGAGGCGGAGAGAGGGGATACTTCCAAGGTCGTCAAGTACATTAGTGAATGTGGCCGGATGGGAATCAATGTCTTGCCTCCGGATATAAATGAGAGTGAATTGACGTTTGCGGTAAAGGGCAAGGACATCCGTTTTGGTTTGTCCGCAATTAAGAATATAGGAGAAAACCCTGTCAGAGAAATCATAGAGGCTCGAAAGGAATTGGGAAGATTCAGCTCTTCTTTTGATATATGCCGCAATATAAGCCCGAAATCTTTCAATAAGAAAGTGATAGAAAACCTGATAAAGTCCGGAGCAATGGACAGCTTTGGATTAAAAAGGGCACAGCTATTCAGTTTGATCGACAGTATGCTCAAGTATACTCATGACACATACAGAGTTAAATTCTCCGATCAGGAAATGCTTTTTGGCGCCGGACAGATGGAGCCTCCTTCTATATCAAGTGAGATCAAAAGGATGCCGGAATGGGATGAAGCTGAACTTCTAGCTAATGAAAAGGAAGCTTTAGGTTTCTATTTGACAGGACATCCGCTGGCGAGGTTTGGGAAGGGGATAAGGAGCCTGATTTCACATTCCATAAGTCAGTTGAACCGGGAGAAAAACACGAACTTTGAAGTCAGGCTGGCCGGCATCATTACTTCTGTCAGGCCTTTGAAAACAAAAAGAGATGAAAGGATGGCCACTTTTATACTTGAGGATATGAGCGGTCGCTGTGAAGTCGTTGCTTTTCCTGACAGTTATAAACAGAGCTATGAGTTTATACAGGAAGATGCCCTTGTATTCATCAAGGCTCAATCCATAAGTGAAAATGACAATCCGCGTTTGGTTTTGTCTTCGATTTATCTTTTATCAGATGCGATCCAGAATCTTGCCAAGCGTATGGTGTTGAGGGTGCATCTTCCCGCCTTGGAAGGATCTGTTTTCAAAGAGCTCAAGAAACTTTTAGAGGCATGGCCAGGGGAATGCCCCCTTTTCTTTGAGCTTGAAACAAAAAATTCTTATAAAGTCGTGGTGCAATCAGTTGATATACAGGGGGTGACTCCTTCTGAAGAGCTCTCAAAAAACCTGGAGATCTTATTGGGTGAAGATTCTGTTATCATCCAGTATTAACCTGGATGATGAAAAAGATAAGGGAGAGGATTTAGTAAAAATGGCTTACAAAATCATTGTTGCTGATCGCAGTACTTCTGTTTTGGAAACCCTGCGATTAGCTTTTATGGATTCAGGATATGATGTTTACACTTTTTCAAATGGAGAAGAAGCCATAAAAAGTATCCCTCATATAGAACCAGATGCTTTTTTGCTTGGATTATCTCTCAAAGGAAAAGGAGGACTTGAGGTCGGGGAATATATAAAGGAATCCAAAGACTATGATAGTATCCCTATTATTTTTTTAGCCGGCGCTTTTGAGGAAGTGGATGAGGAAAGACTGTTGAAGATACCCAACCAGGGCGTTTTTTGGGAGCCGTTTGATTCTGGGGAAGTGGTTCGGAAAGTCAAAAACCTTTTGCAGGGAGAAGAAGGAGTCGACACTCTTCCTGAAGAGCCTTCTTTTGATGAGATAGAAGAGCTCAGGAGAGAGTTTCAAAAGCGTGTGGATGCGGTGGAGAAAAACATAACCAGTAAAATGAGAAATGTCGTGAAAAAAGAAATCTATGAGGTTGCCAAAGAATTAGAAAAAAGGGTTAAAGCAGGAATTCTGGAAGAAATAAAAAAAGGCAGGAACCAATTACCTTAATCTTAGCCTGTAGTAAAAAAAGGGCTGATGTGTATAATAGAACCAATATTATGAGTGAATGAACCTGAACTGATAAGGTTGAAGGATAGGATTTTAAATGAGTGACAGAAAAATACTGGAAAAATCTTATGATCCGGAACCGGTGGAAAAGAAATGGGCCGATTTCTGGATTGACAACAAGCTTTTTACTCCAGAAGCCTCGTCCGATAAAAAGAAATTTTCCATGGTTCTGCCTCCTCCCAATGTAACCGGTTCTCTTCATATGGGGCATGCTTTGTGTTTCACACTTCCAGACATCATAGTGAGATGGAAAAGGATGCAGGGTTATAATGTTTTGTGGCTCCCAGGGACAGACCATGCCAGCATTGCGGTCCATAATGTCATAGAAAGAAAACTTGATAAAGAGGGCATTAAAAAGGAAGACATAAGCCGGGAAGAATTCCTGAAAATAGCCTGGGATTGGAAGGAAAAATATGGCGGCAAGATCATCCACCAGTTGAAAAAGCTGGGGTTTTCTCTGGATTGGACAAGAGAAAGGTTTACCCTGGATAAAGGATTCTCAAGGGCTGTCAAAAAAGTTTTTGTTGACCTGTATAAAGAAAACCTGATTTACAGGGATTATTATCTCGTAAACAGATGCCCGAAATGCCGGACCGTTCTTTCTGATATAGAGATCGAACATAAAGAACTGCAGTCAAAGCTTTATTATATAAAATATCCGGTTAAGGATTCCGATGATACCATCACTGTAGCCACTACGAGGCCTGAGACCATGCTTGGAGATACGGCTGTGGCTGTTCATCCTAATGATAAAAGGTTTAAGAAATACCACGGAAAGAAAGCAGTGCTTCCCCTTGTCGGGAGAGAAATTCCTGTGATCAAAGATAAATCAGTGGACAGAGAATTTGGGACAGGCGCTGTTAAGGTCACCCCGGCTCATGACACGGCTGACTTTGAGATGGGGAAGCGCCACGGATTAGACCAGGTCATTGTCATCGATGGAAAGGGGGAAATGACCGAAGCGGCAGGGGAAGAATTTAAAGGGCTTAACCGGTTTGAGTGCAGGGAACAGGTCGTTTCTCAGTTAAGAAAGCAGGGGTTTATTGAAAAAATCGAGGATTATGTCCATTCTGTGGGGCACTGTTACCGCTGTAAAACAGTGATAGAGCCTTACCTTTCCTGGCAGTGGTTTGTCAAGATAGAATCCCTGGCAAAGCAGGCTATCAGTGTCGTTAAAAAGGGAAGGATCCGCTTTATTCCCTCTAACTGGAGCAAGACCTATTTTGAGTGGATGTATAATATTCATGACTGGTGCATTTCCAGACAGTTGTGGTGGGGGCACAGGATACCAGCATGGCACTGTCAGGAATGCGGTCAGATTATTGTTGCTGAAGAGCCTCCCTCAAAATGTGATAAGTGCGGGAGCAGTCAAATAAAGCAGGATGAGGACGTGCTGGACACCTGGTTTAGTTCTGCTTTGTGGCCGTTCGGAACCATGGGCTGGCCCGAGAAAACAGATGACCTGAGCACGTTCTATCCTACTGACCTCATGTCAACCGGATTTGACATCATCTTCTTTTGGGTCGCCCGGATGATTATGATGGGGCTTAAATTTATGGGAGATATCCCTTTTAAGGAGGTCTATATAAATGGACTGGTAAGGGATTTCAAGCGAAGGAAGATGAGCAAGTCAGAAGGGAATATCATAGATCCTCTGGATATGATAGAAAACTACGGGACTGATGCGCTCCGTTTCACGCTGGCTGCTTTGGCTGCCCCAGGGATGGATATATCTCTTTCTGAGGAGAGAATGGCCGGATACAGGGCATTCGTCAATAAAATATGGAATGCCTCGCGCTTTGTCCTCATGAACATCCAGGAGAGTGTTCCTCAGATCAACAGGGATGAAATGACGGTTGTTGACAGATGGATCAGGGCCAGATTGAATGACATTGCAGGAAATATGAATGATTCATTAGCCAAATATAATTTCCATGAGGCAGCTGAGACAATCTACCATTTTATCTGGCATGAATTCTGCGATTGGTATTTGGAGCTTGTGAAGCCAGATCTAAAGAAAGGAAACAGATCCAGCCTCGGAGTCCTTGTCGATGCACTGGATAAGATTTTAAGGCTCATTCACCCTTTTATGCCTTTTGTTACAGAGGAGATATGGCAGAAACTGCCTGTTGAAGGGAAGTCCCTGGTAGTTGCTGGGTATCCCGGACCGGATAAGTCATTTGAAGACAGGGAATCTGAGGATTTTGTGAACATGTTAAAAGATATCATCGTTGAAGTCAGAACCATTCGGTCAGAAAATCATATTGTCCCGCAGAGAAAAATTGACCTTATTGTAGTATCAGCCGACGAAAATATAAAGGATAAGATACTGAGACATAAGGAATACATCTGCAGCCTGGCTTCTGTCAAAGATATAGAGATTTCAGAACGGTTTCCATCAGGCAAAAAATTCCTCAAGGGAGTGGCCGGGAACATGGAGTTGGCCATCCCCATCGAATCCGGATTGATTGATTTTAAGGTAGAGAAAAAGCGCCTTGAAAGGGAACTCCAGAAAATAACAGGTGACATAGAGAAGCTCCAAAAAAGAATGAGGAGCAAGGATTTTATTGAAAGAGCGCCGGAAAAGGTCATTAAGGAGACAAAACAAGGGCTTAAAGAGATGGAAGAGAAGAGGAAAAAGCTTGAGCGAAATCTCGGACAGATCAATGAATGGTCATCTGAAGTCTGATAAAAAGAAAACAAACCATGACTTTTCAGTTGCCATTTTTATAGAAAACACATATATCCTGGAAAGCAGAACAAAAAAAGGGACACCGCCATTTTTTTATGAATAGCTCAGGTTCATGAGAAGATGAAGATCGGGGAAAAAATCCACAGAGTCCAAACCTGCCCCTCGACAAATGACCTGGCCAAAGAGCTGGCAGAGAGAGGAGCTGAACAGGGAGAAGTGGTGGTGTGTGAGGAACAGACAAAGGGGAAAGGAACAAAGGGAAGAACGTGGCACTCCCTGCCGGGAAAGGGGCTTTATTTTTCGGTCCTTCTTTTTCCGTCAAGGTCTGACATATCCCTACTCCCTCTTGCAGCTTCGCTTGCGGTAAGGGAGGGCATTTTAGAGGAACTGAATATAATGATCAGTCTTAGATGGCCGAATGATCTAATATGTGATGGATTGAAAATAGGGGGGATTCTGTGCGAAAGTAGTTTTTCAGGGAAAAGACTGAATTACAGTATCATAGGGATAGGCATCAATGTGAAACATAAAAAGAATGATTTTCCTTCAGAAATTAAAAGGACTGCTGGTTCACTTGAGATGATCTGTAAAAAAAGCATCGATAAGGATAGACTCTTGTTGTCTGTATGTTTTTATATGGAAAAGTGGTATAGGTTGTTTCTGAATATTGAAGATCAAATATTAATGAATAAATATCTGGAAGCATCCTATTACCATATAGGTAATGAATTGAAGGCTGAAGCAAAAGGGACTCCTGTATCAGGCTTGTTCAAAGGACTTGACAGAGAGGGAAAAGTCATCCTTGAGATAAACGGAAGAGAAGAGCGGTTTTTGTCAGGGGAAATAAGGATTATAAACTCATAGGATGTTCCCTTTAAAAACAGCAGTGTACTGCTTTACGGGCTTTGTCTGTCGTGTAAACCCTGTATAACCCCTCGAATGAGCTGCAGGGTAGAGTCCATGGCTTTTTCCCTTCCGTATTCAGGAGTCGGGAAAGAGGAAATGCCAAGAGCTTTCACTTTTTCAAATCCTGTTATGGTTTTGAGGATACGGGAAAGCTGATGGGGTGTGAGGCCGCCCGGGACTTTGAAATGAGACCCTGGAATAGAGGATGCATCCAGCACATCCAGGTCGATGTGCACGTAGATTTTATCGACTTGATTTGAAAGGCGTGCCATGGAATCTTTAAGTGACTTATTTTGTGTTATCATACTTTTTATGGAAATCATGGGAATGGACGCGTCGTTGATCAGTTCCTGCTCCAAGGGATCTATGTCACGCTGCCCCATCATGATAATGTTTTGAGTGGATATCGGAGGATTGAGGCCTGATTTTATCCTGAGCCGGGACAAACATTTTCCCGCGGCAACCGCTACCGGCATACCTCCCAGCCAGCCGCTTAAAGTGGTCTCCGGCGTGTTAAAGTCTCCGTGGGCGTCCAACCAAACAAGGCCGACGGTTAAAGGTTTTTGAGAAGGGCCCGAGTTTTGCAGTCCGGCCAGCATTCCGCTCAGGCTGTTGCAGTTTCCAAGGAGACCGAGGACAAAGAAACCCTCTTTTACCATAGGTGCCGCTGAACGCCCGAGATGTCCGTTAGCAAGCCCCATGCGGTGCCATTCTCCATACTCCCTGCTTTCTTTACTTGTGAGCGTCACAGATTGCATGGAAACGACCTTGACTCTTTCTTCTTCCAGTAATTTTGAGGCTTTTTTATATATGAGTTCAGGTCCGATAGAATATTCATGAGGGGGCATGGCCCCTGTGTATGGCTGAAGCACGAGACCGATTCTTAATGCCTGCATCCTTTTTCCCTCCATACCTTGTGTTAAAATAAACCTTTTCAGATGCTTGTCGCATCTGTTATATTATACATATAAGCCTGTTTTATTTATAGTCAGGGGATAGGCTTCCACCATTGGGATGTTGCTGGTAAAATATCAAAAAGAAGAAACGGAAAGAGGAGAAGTGAAATGCTTTTAGCGATTGATATTGGAAACACATGTATAGCTGTAGGTGTGTTTAAAGAGATCGAGTTAGTGAAGAAATGGAAGATACAATCAGAGAGAGAAAGAACCTGTGATGAGTACCAAGTTGTTCTTATGAACTTGTTTTCCCTTTCCGGTCTTGATATATCTGAGGTGAAGGGCGTGATTGTCTCCAGTGTTGTTCCTCCTCTCGACTCTGTTTTTCAAAAATTGACCCAAAGAATGTTTAAAACGAGAGCCCTTGAGGTAAGCCCGGGGATAAAGACAGGAATGCCCATCCTCTATGACAATCCTCACGAAGTCGGGGCTGATAGGATTGCTTCTGCTGTGGCCGCCTGCAAAATATACGGTTCTCCCTGTATTGTGGTTGACTTTGGTACGGCAACGACCTTTGATGCAGTGTCCCGTAAAGGAGAATATCTGGGAGGCGCCATTGCGCCTGGGGTTAGGATCTCAGCAGAGGCCCTTTATCATAAAACAGCGAAGCTTCCCAGAATAGACATTAAGAAGATAAAAAAGCCCATAGGGAAAAGCACGGTTGCGAGCATGCATTCAGGACTTTATTTTGGTTATGTCGGCCTTATATCAAATATTATCAAAGAGATGAAAAATGAACTAGGTGAAGACGTGAAGGTCATCGGGACAGGAGGATATTCCTCTCTGATATTTGATGAAATGGAATGTATCGATCATCATGATTCCGAACTCGTCCTTCAGGGTTTAAGAATAATCTATGACCTAAACAGAAAAGGGCCGGCCGGGGATTGATATAAAAAAATGGAACGCGAAAGCTCGGAGCAGGAGCATTATTATCAAACCATCGCTCGTCTTTTATTCAACCTCCGGGGAGCTCCTTTCATTCTTTCCCCCAGTGAAATCGATATCATTGAGGGATGGGAAGAGAGGCATGTTCCGTTGAGGACTGCTCTGGATGGAATGAAGGCAGCCTATGAGCGTTTCAGGAAAAACCCTGGCAGCAGGAGAAGATTTACACTGTCTTTTTGCAGCCGTTTTGTCTCCACTGCTTTCAGCCAGCACAGGGAGAGAAAAGTCGGTGAAAAGAGTGTAGGTAAAACTAGAGATGATAGAATCAAAAAGATCAAAGCTGAAGTGCGGTCTTTCCTGAAAAACATGTCAAAAGAAGTGCTTTATCTTAAGGACCTTTATTTGGAAATTCAGGATGAATTATCTCTGAATGAACTGAAAGATGATACTCTTGAGAGCAGAGACGAGCAGGTGGACCAGGTGTTGTTAGATCGTTCCGCACAGAGCTGCATGGACAGATACAGAAAGGAAGCGGCTGTTGAATATGATGTGACAGGGGAAGAAAAAAGAAAGCAGATCGCCAGAAGAAAATATATTAAAGACATGAGAGAGAGATATAAAATACCTTATGTTTCTCTCTATTATTATTAACCTGACCTATTCATAAAAAAATGGCGACGAGAATTTTTTTGTTTTGATTTCAAGGGACTGCATGCTTTTATAAAAAAATGACAACTGAAACATTTTTATTTGTTTTTACTTTCATTTTAATCGCCATTTTTTTAC
>JAGGYH010000088.1 GCA_021162615.1 Candidatus Aminicenantota bacterium | reverse complement strand
GATATAGAGTTTATTGCGTCACTTGCGATTATCGCGTTTGTTGGGTCATTCCCGCGCTTTTTAAAGTCATTCCGGGCTTGACCCGGAATCCAGTATAATGCCTGTCATTCTTAATAAAACGGTTAATGGAAAATGGTGGATTGTGAATAAATACAGTAAATGGTGAATGGTGATATTTGAGATTCTTTTTTTTGTGTGTTTAGGGGTATTGGTGTATGCGCATGTAGTGTATCCTGTGGTGATTTTTATTTGGAGTGAAGTGAAGAAAAAGCCTCATCAGAAAAAAGAGTGGTATCCTTCTGTAACTTTGGTTGTTCCTTTTTATAAGGAAGGTAAGGATATTGTTGAGGCAAAGTTGGAAAATGTGAAGAATCTGGAGTATCCGAAAGATAAGCTTAAGGCTTTGTTTGTCTCAGATGGGGCCAAAGGCAGGGGAGCTGAGATTATAGAAAAAGAGGAGGATAAGAGGATCGGGCTTGTAAGGCTTTTTGAACATCAGGGAAAGCCTACTGCATTGAATATAGGGGCGGTGGAGGCTAAGGGTGAGATTGTTGTGTTCTCAGATATACACGGGATGATGAACCCAGGGGCTGTGAAGTATATGGTGGAGAATTTTTATGATGAGAAAGTGGGGGCTGTTCTGGGTGTGTATAAGGTGGAGGGAGACAAAGCTTCGCAGCTTGACAGGGCCAAAGGGAGATACTGGGATTTTGAGCTTTTTTTAAAAAAAAGAGAGGGATGGATCTGGAGTATTTTAGGATGCCACGGCACGCTTTATGCGGTGAGAAAATCTCTTTATGAACCTTTAAGAAGAGATATCATCAATGATGACTTTGTGATTCCTTCCCAGGTGGCGCTTAAAGGATATCGTACGGTTTATGAAGAACGGAGTGTGTTGAAGGACCGTATCTCTACAGGGATATCTCATGAGCTGCGAAGACGCACACGCATTGCCTATGGGAACTGGCAGCAGATGGCTGTGCTGTGGAAGGACTTAGTGAAGAGGAGGGGATTTCTTTTGTGGCAGTTTCTCTCTCATAAAGCGGTGAGGACGGTGCAGGGGTTTTTGGTGGCTTATATGGTTCTCTGCAGTGTGTTTGTGAGAGGGGTGGTGTTTGATGTGTTTTTGGTGGGTTTTGGATTGGTTGTGGCGGGAGGACTTTTGGGGTTTTTGGCGGAGAGGGGTCGGTTTTTAAAAGTGTTTAATATGAGTTCTTTGTTTTTGCTGGGGACATGGGGGCAGATAAAGGGGAGTTTTTCTTATTTTTTTGGGAAAAAAATCAGGTGGTGAATGGAAAGTGCTGTCATTCCTGCGCTCCCCTGTCATTCCTGCGTAAGCAGGAATCTCATGAAAGTGGTGGCACTGGATTCCTGCACCCGCTTTCGCGAGCACAAGCTGCTGCAGGAATGACATGAGGGCCGGGAATGACGGAAGAGAAACGGGAATGACAGGGATAGCGGTTAATGGTGAAAAAGAAGTGGATTAGGGTATTAGTAGGGGTGATTATCACCATTCTGGCGCTGTGGCTGAGTTTCAGAAAAATCAGTTGGCCTGATTTTTTTGAAGTTTTAAGCCGTATCCAGTGGGAATGGGTGGCGGCGGCAGTGGTCAATGTTGTGTTGTCTGTCTATATTATGGGTTGGCGATTGAAGGTCCTTCTGAGACCTAAGGGTTCATTTTCTATGGGAAAGCTTTTTCGTCTGAATATGCTCTCACAGTACTGGAGTATTGTTCTTCCGGCAAGGGGAGGGGATGTGGTCAAGGCTTATCTTTTGAGTCGAGAGAAGAAGATTGAAGGAGGTTTTGCTGCCGGGACTGTGGTTTTAGAGAGAATGTTTGATTTTTTTGTTTTTTGTGTTTTGGTCTTGGCGGTTCCTTTATTCGTTGGAGTGGAGCAAAGCTGGTTTCCGGGGACAAAAACAGCGTTGATTTCGTTTATAGTATTACTTGCGTTTGTGGGGTTTATAGCGTTTGTGTTGTGGAAACCACAATTGTCATTCCCGCGAAAGCGGGAATCTCATGTTTTTGTAAAATTAGCGGAGATGTTTTCCAGATTATTTCCTCAGAAATTCCGGAAGACGCTTGGAGATTTTTTTTCTTCAGGAACCAAGTCTTTTCAAATTCTTAAGTCGCCCCCTATCATGGGGGGACTTGTGCTGTTTACTTTTTTCTTTGTGGGTTTACAGGTTCTTTCCAATTTCTTTGTTTTTTTGGCCCTGGGATTAAAGCTTTCTTGTTGGGCGGCGCTGGTTGTGTTTTTGACCCTGCAGGTGGGTAGTATTCCGCCTTCTTCTCCGGGGAAAATAGGTGTTTTTGAGGTGATGGTTATTTTGGCTTTGGCGGTTTACGGCATAGAAAAAGCAGAAGCGCTGGGATATGCGGTGCTGCTGCATTTGGTTGTGTATGTGCCTAAGATCTTAATAGGATTTTATTTCATTGTAAGGGGACGCTCCATAAAGAGCCACCCTATAGTCTGAATTGCGATTATAGCGTTACTTGCGTTGATAGGGTTTGTCTGGTTTGTCATTTCATTCCTGCGTTCCACGTGTCATTCCTGCGTTCCACGTGTCATTCCTGCGCAAGCAGGAATCTCGTGTCTTCATTACTATGGATTCCCACTTTCGTGGGAATGACAAGAAAAGAGTGTGGGAATGACAAGAAAAGAGTGTGGGAATGACAAAAAGGAAGCAGGAATCCATAAATATGAAAAAATATTACGTTTATATCCTTTGCAGTAAACGAAATGGGACTCTGTATACAGGAGTTACTTCTAATCTTGTAAAAAGAGTTTACGAACATAAACATGGTGTAGTCGAAGGTTTTACAAAAAGATACAATGTTAATCGTCTGGTATGGTATGAAATTCATGAATCTGCGATAAATGCAATTGTAAGGGAGAAACAGATAAAGAAGTGGAAAAGGGATTGGAAGATAGAAATGATTGAAAAAGAAAATCCACAATGGATTGATTTATATGACAGTATATGTGAGTAGGCATGGATTCCTGCACTCACTTACGTGGGCACATGCTTGAACAGGAAGATGAAAAAGATAAGAAAAATACTGAAGATTTATTTGATTGTGGTGGGGATTCTGGCTCATTTGGGGCTCCTTTGGATGGGATTGAAAGGGCCCTTGATTTTTGACCGCTGGCTCAGAGTCTCACAGCCGCCTCAAAAAGCAGATGCCATTGTTTGTCTCTGCGGAGGCATTGTGGGGAACAATCTGCCCACTCAAAGAGGGATGCAGCGAATCTACACAGCAGTGCAGCTCTATGCAGACGGCTGGGCCCCTAAGGTGATATTTACAGGAAGAGGGGGCGGCTCTTTATCTGAGGCAGAGGTCTATGCTGAGGCAGCTAGTTGGCTGGGGCTTCCGGAAAAAGCTGTGGTGGTGGAACCTTTTTCTGAGAGCACGGCTGAGCATGCGGAAAATGTTTTGAAATTAAAGGAAATATCCATTCGGAAGGATACTCCTTTGCTTATTGTGACCAGCGCGGTTCATTCAAGGCGGGCCTCTATGTGTTTTCGAAAAGATGGGTTTACCCGTTTCCGGATGGTGACAGGGTATAGAGTTCATAAGAAAATTGAAGTGAATCGGAATTTGAGAGAATCTCAAGTTAAGGAATATAAACCGAGTCAAAAAAGGTATGATGACTTCTTTTTCAGGATGTACCAGAAGTCAAGCTCTTTCTGGATGGCGCTTAGAGAATATGCAGCCATTGCGTGGTATTGGGTAAAGGGAGAGGTGTAAGGAGTTTGGGATATTTCGTCTCTGTTTTGGTTTTTGTTTTTCCCGGATATATCTTATTCTCCCTTCTATGGAAAAACCAACCTTTCTCCTTTTGGGAAAAAACAGGAATATCCTCTGCCCTGAGCCTTTCCCTTTACCCTCTCCTTTATCTCTGGTTCTCTGTTTTCCATATTACACCGGGTAAATTTCTGCCCTGGGGAGTGGTGTGTGTTTCTTTGCTTTTTTCTTTGAAAATATGGAAAAAAGAGCTGCATTTGCTTTTGACATGGAAGCCGGGAAAACAGCTTGTCTTCTCTATCCTTTTTTTTGTGGTCGTGGGATGTGCGGCGGCAAGCCGGATTTACATCGTCAAAAACATGACCGGACCGGCCTGGGGGGATTCGGTCAATCACACTTTTATTGTCCAGCTTTTTCGTGATAACGGAGGGCTTTTCCAGTCCTGGGCTCCTTATGCTCCTATTGAGAGCCTCTCTTATCATTTTGGATTTCATTCAGCGGTTTGTTCCTTTGCAGAACTTGCGGGCATTCCATCCCCACAGGCTGTGCTTATGGCCGGACAGGTCTTCAATGTG
>JAGGYH010000122.1 GCA_021162615.1 Candidatus Aminicenantota bacterium | reverse complement strand
TCTGACCCACGGACGGGGGGAGTTACGCAAGCGCCGAGAAAAATGAAGGAGAATGGCGTTAAAAATCTGAAGGGAGCACAGACCATATCTGAATTTCATATCGGCTTGCCTATATGGTAAAAAAATGGCGATTAAAATGACAGAAAAAACTTACAAAAACATTTCAGTTGTCATTTTTTTTAAAGAGCATTTATATCCCTGAAATCAAAACAAAAAAATGAACATCGCCATTTTTTTATGAATAGTTCAGGCTAATAAAATTCAAATGATATCTCAAACGGATTCAAATTGACATGGTTTTCCTGCTGTGATATAAGCGTTGAAGAAATTGAGAGACATGAACACCAATCATCAAGAATCGGGAGGATTGTTTCACCCTTCTAAGGCCCCTTACAGGTTTACCATACTGATATTTATAGCCGCTCTCAGCTTTGGAAGTTATTTTGCTTATGATATAGTGGGCGCCATTGCCCCAACCCTGATAGAGGAACTCGGCGCAGCCAGGGGGACACTGGGCAACTTCTACACAATGTATCATGTCGCTGCCATTCTCTTTGTTCTAGCCGGCGGTTTCCTCATAGACAAACTGGGGACAAGAAAAGCCAGCTTCATGTTCTCTTTGTTGGTCCTGGCAGGAGCAGCCCTGGTCTGGAAAGCTCAATCCCTTCCGATTTTTTTTCTTGGAAGATTTGTTTTCGGAGCAGGCTCCGAGCCTCTTATTGTGGCCCAGAGCGCTATATTAGCCAGATGGTTCAAAAATAAAGAACTGGCCCTTTCTTTTGGCATCGCTCTGACCATAAGCAGGCTGGGGACTCTTTTTGCTTTCAATACAGGGGAGCTGATCACCAGCCACTACGGGAGTTTTCGATACGCGCTCTTTGCAGCCGTTCTTCTCTGCGGCCTTTCTCTTATCGCCAATATATTCTATATCATCATGGACAGAAAGGGAGAAAAAATACTTCACCTCAAAGATGAGGCCGCAGAAGAAAAAATTGTGTTTTCAGATATAAAAAAATTCAAACCCCGTTTCTGGTATATCACTCTGATATGTGTGACTTTTTATTCCGCAATCTTTCCATTCACTGCTTTATCCACTGATTTTTTTGTGGACAAGTGGGGGATAGCAAGAGTGGCTGAGTCAAGCGGAGGTTTCTTAGCTCAAGTATTCAATAATTTCCTGCATATGTTTTCTACTGCCGGGGGCATCACTTCAATCATCATATTCGCTTCCATGATACTGGCGCCTTTCGCAGGGCAGCTTGTGGATAAAGTGGGGAAGCGCGCCACTCTGATGATCATAGGCTCTCTTCTTATGATTCCCAGCCATCTGTTAATGGGAATCACAAACATATATCCTGTTCTCCCAATGATGGCTCTGGGCGCCGCATTTGTGCTCGTGCCTGCAGCCATGTGGCCGTCCATCCCCCTTATTGTTAGAAAAGAGAGAGTAGGCACAGCTTTCGGCCTTATGACAGCTGTTCAGAACATAGGTCTCGCGCTTTTTCCCCTTCTCAACGGCATTCTCCGGGACACCACCAAAACCTACACCAGCAGTATGATCATGTTTTCCTGCCTCGGTTTTTTTGGTTTGATGTTTGCTGTTCTTCTCAAAAGGGCTGATACTAAAGAAGGGAAAGGGCTTGAGGCCTCAAAGAAAAAATAATGCTCGTTTCCCCCTGTGCTTACTGCTTCGTTGATAAAAGAATGAAAAAGTGTCCTTACTGCGACTTCCGATTTTCTGATGATAAAGAGAACTGCCCGAAATGCGGCTCTCCTTACTGGAAACCAGGCGAAGATACAGAATTTAATGACATCCCTCGGCATGATTCTGAGGATGAAAAAAACGGATGTTTGTCCCTAGTGTTTATGCCTGTCTCCGTTTCTCTTATAATCACCGGTTTTCTGGTTCTACTTGGTTTTCTTATAAACCTCCTCATCCATATTGAGGACAACCGGATGAAAACTATCTGGCTGGTATTATCTGTTGCGGCTGGGCTGCTTGCCTACAGATTCTTCAACAAAAAACAGAAAAAATAACCTCTCCCCTCTCTTCGAAATATAAAAAAAAGAGCCCGTCCTTCAGGGGCTCTTAACTCATATAAAAAACTATGATTTGTATCCGTGTAAACAACCTGGATAATCAGAACAACCCAATAAATACAACGTCAGCATGAAACATCTCTTTTGTTCTGCTTCTAATGCTCCAATCAACTGTGTCTTTTATTTCAACATAAAAATAAAACTTATCAAAAAGTCTTAGCTTTTTCATATAAAAGAGGGCAAAATCAGATATATTATCCACTATGACACTGCCTATTTTTTCATTCCCATCTTGATTATAGACTGTTATTTTCTTTCCTTCTTCACCCTCAGAATATTCTCCGTAGATCTTTGCCTTCTCTTTACCTTCCCAGGCATCTTTCTTGTTATAGGCAAGGCCTTCAAGAAAAGAAAATTCTTCCCTTTGATCCAAATTCACATAGTCATCTAAAACGGCCTCATCGGTCCTTGTAAAGATATTCCTCCAGTTTTCGGATTCGTCCTTAATCTCCAGTGTCTCTGCTATAAGAACAGACGGGTTCTCCTTATTAATGGTCCCCTTGCCTCTCACCTGTTTGCCTTCCAGGGCATATATACCCTCATTTTCAAGATTTCCCTGAACCACGATATCAAAACCACCCGCTTCGGGAATAAAAACATATTTTCCTACAGCAACTTCAGCTATTCCTTCAAACTCTACAACACCTTTCTTGTCTGCTTCTATTTTTGAAGTATCTTTTTCTGCTGGGCCACACGCAACTGTCGTTCCGATGACCACAGCACATACCAGAAATGCGGCGCAGAGTAGCCACGATATCTTGTTCCCTTTAGTTTTTATAATGGCCATAACTCATACCTCCAAAACGTTTAAAATCATAAGTTCTACATAGAAAAAATCTTAATCAGCAATCACATCTCTCGACTCTTAAAGAATGGATACTATATACCATTGAAAAAGGCAAATGTAAAGCATAAAAAAAAATTACTATCCTGGATTATTCACGAGTCGACATCGCTGTGTCAATGAATAATAAATACATCGCCATTTTTTTATGAATAGTTCAGGCTATTTCTTTTTAGTCCTGCTTGTTGAACTGCTTCGAGAGGAAGATTTTGCCCGGGCTGACCTTGTACTTGAAGATCCTCTCGAACGGCTGGACGATAAACGGACTCTGGAGGATGAACTCCTTGAGCGGCTGGACGATGAACGGACTCTGGAGGATGGGCTTACCGCTCTTGTTCTGGAACTCACTCTGCCGGTAAGCGAAGAGGGATGGCTTCTTGAAGCTGATATCCCTTGTGATCTATTATTCCTTTGCCTGTTCGTTCTGCTCGAAATCCTCGGAACAGATTGATTCCTTCTTATGTAGGAACTTGTTGAAGAGGAAGAAGGAGTGCTTCTTTTCCTCAAGTTAGATGTATTGGCCCCGCTGCTTGAATGGACGCTTCTGGAAGAACGGGATCTTGAGCCTGTCGAAGAGGACATTCTTGATGGATAGCGCTCCACAGTTGAGTTCCGTTTCAATCTGGAAGCGGAGGGGCGGGACGAACTCACTGTTCGAGAAGAACGCGCCCCCGCTGATCCCGCCGCAGAGCGCGGATTGCTGGCAGAGCCGGCGGCATTCCTGATTTTTCTGGAAGGATAAGTTTTTATATTGTTTTTTGATGCACTCGAAGACCGGGACCGATAGGACCTCTCCACACCCAAATTTGAATCCCTTGATGAGACTGCCCTGGCTTCTCTTTGGTATGCAGCGGCGTTTGTTTTGACGTTCAATGACCTATTCATGGTTGAGGGCCTGGAATTCTTAGACTGATCAAGAGTATGGCCGGGCGAATAAGCCTTGGTCACACTGCGTATCTTACTATCAGAAAATACTTTGACTGCTTCAGAAGAGTAGGCACCTGTTTTAGACATAACCGGCCTCACTTTTGGTTGTGCTGCAGTCATGGTTATATCACCCAGTTTTGATACTCTCGCTTTGTCTAGAACAACACTTGAAATGTTTCTTGCCTGGAGATGATCCTTACGGACAACAACAAGGGTACTTGAACCTGAAGGATAATGACTATGATAATAATCTCCGTAGTAATGGTTGTTGATAATGACCCCTGGATATCCGTAGTAACTCAAAGGGCACCAACCAATATAACTCGGGCCGTGATACCAATATACCCATGCGGGCCCCCAACTTCTTGTCGGAATCCAGTACCAACCAAACCTGACGCTCCAATGCCATCTGCCATAATGTGAAACACACCATCCCCACGGCTCATAAGAAACCCAGGTCCATCCAATAACAGGATACCAAATCCATCTTCCGTTCAAATAAGGCCTCCACGACAGAGAAATTCCAGAGGGGATCCATACATATCCATAACTGTCGTGGTAACGCCACTGACCGTAATATGCAAGCTCAGATTCATATTCATTCAATTCAGAAGGCAAATACCTTGTTCCTCCCACATATCTGCTGTGGAAAGCATCCCTGGAGCGGTTCCATTCATAAAAACCACTGTCCATACTTGCATGAAAATAAGTCGGCCCTGAGATAAAACGCCCGTCAGAAACCGTTACCATTTCTTCCGCCTCTAAGAGAAGTGAGCCCTCCTCGCCCGCCGCTTCTGCACGTCCTTCAAAAACCTTTATTTCAGTCTGATTGTTCTGCATAACAGATAAATAATAAAGGCCTTCTTCTATAATATAAAATGACGCATCAGGGGAATGGACTTCAAAATATTTATCATTTCCCATAAAATTAATTCTCAGAAAGAGACTTCCTGACAAAACGTGAATACCCATGATGTCTTCTTCTTTGCTCGGCATTCTTACAAACTCGATCTGTGTGTCTCTGTCCATCCTTATGTAATTACCGTCTCCCAGATGGATCTCTGTCCGGCCCTCCCTGGTCCCGATCTTGTCTCCCTGGATAAGAGCTAAATTCACAACTCCTTCTTCATAACCAAGGTCCTCTGCTCTTCGAATATACACATCTCCGTTAACATAGCTCATTCGCGCATAACTTGATTCATAATAGTCAGAAGCTGCCCCCCCAAACGAAAAGGGAACGAAAAGTACGAAAACAAGCATGATATTTAAAAGCTTTTTCATAATGCCTCCTTTCAACAGTATTTTACAGAGCAAAAAACATGCCAACTTTTCATCCCCGGTACAGACATACACATGCTGTCCTTTTTTCAGGACAGTTGCATCCTCAACCTTGATTATTCACGAATCAAGGTTCCTGCAGATGCGAGGCACAAGGCATGAAGGTGTGGTCCTTCACTGCGAATGCCTTGTAACAAAGCAGATGCTGTGAGATCGGCTCGCCTCAATGGTAAAAAAATGGCGATTAAAATAAAAAATATAAACGAGAAAAATGTTCAATTCTTTAATCTTGAAAAAATCTTCTATATCGCAGAAAAGAAAATAATAATGATGGCATCACCATTTTTTTATGAATAGGTCAGGTTAAATAGGATTTGGGCAAGAATGAATTGCCTGGCTTGCGGGTGGCAGTCCCATCACCTAGCTCAATAGAAAAAGATAAATAACAGAGCTAAATGATGATAAAAATCAACTCCCCCTGATGAGAAAGAACACTCAAGGAGATTGGATTTAAGTCCCCGCAGAAAGCAGCCCTTTCCATCAAGCTGCTTTCTGCGGTTTTTATTATCTTATTTCTTTTTCAGTATGGGCATTCCTGTTCTTTCAGTCTCAATGACTTTGTATCCATCTGGGACTTCATCCAAGGATTCGCTTCTTATATCTCTTGCAAAGTAATATATCCTCTGAGTCCTGCCTCCTTTTAAGTTAACATCCTTGAAGTGTAAAAAATACTTTGTCCCTTTTGAATTGGTGAATTCGTATGCCATTTATTTGACCTCCCTTGTAATTAATTACTTCCTTAATTTAACTCAGCTTTCCATGTGCAATTTAATTTCCCAGGTCAATCTCTGATTATTCCCTGCCGCTTTAAAGCCGATCTCTTTGTTTCATAACATTTTTTATAGGAAAATTTTGCTTATGTCAAGGAAAGATTTGATAAAATCCCTCTTATTTAGCAATTATTAAAAAAAAAAAAATATTATAATTTTTTTCTTTACAATTGAAATCTTTCTGTTATAATTGGATTGGTTCTTTTTGAGCGGGCTGGAAAGAGCCCCCACCTTTTTGGTTCCCATCATCAACCCCCCTTTTGCTGACAAACAGCCCGCACCTTTACCCCGCACCTTCACAAGGGAAAATCATTTTGAGTGAAAAGCTTGGCCTGTCAAACTCTGAGATTGTCATTCCCCTGAAAAAGAGAAATAGTTCCCTTTACGGGGTCTTAAACATGGACAGCAGCAAATTCAATGCTTTCTCCGAAGGCTAAATCTTTAATGTCGCCACATCCACACCTGAATTTCACATCAGCTTGCCTCAAAGGTAAAAAAAGGACGATTTAAATGAACGTGAATACAAACAAAGACATTTCAGTTGTCTTTTTGGCAGAAAACATGTATATCCTTTATAGCAAAACAAAGAAAGGAACATCGCCATTTTTTTATGAATAATTCAGGTTGTTTCATTTCAACTTTTAATATGTAAAATATGTTTAACTTATTACAAAAAAGGAGTTTATCATGCCTTCCTTTAAAATCAAACACTTCATCAAAGTCCTCTTTTTGTGTTTTTTATTAGGTTCCATCACTGTTTATGCTTGGAACCAGACCGGAGATGAAGGCCCTTTCAAACTCACTATTGATTCCATAATGAAAGGGCCTGACCTTGTCGGCACATCTCCTTCTGATGTCATGTGGTCAACGGACAGTAAAAATCTCTACTTCAGATGGAAAAAGCCGGATGAAGAACAAACAGAATTCTATTTCATATCCATTTCAGATCCAATCCCCAAAAAAACGACCATAGACGAAATTCTTAAAAATCCTCCGATCATTCAATCAGGTTCTTCATTTTACGGATTCAGGTCAGGCTTTTTTGGGATCGATATAAAATTTGACCGAAAAATGGAAAGAGCCGCTCTTGTGAAAAACGGGGATATCTTTCTGCTAAATATAAAAAGCGGATCCATGACTCAGATAACAGACACCCATATCCGTGAATCCAATGCCCAGTTTACTCAAAGCGGAGAAGAACTGTATTTCACATCTGAAGACAATTTGTTCCTTTTATCTTTAAGAGATGCAAGCATCAAACAGATGACTTCATTCATGCAGGACTCTCCTCCTGAACAAAGGAAACCCGATGATATTCAAATGTGGTACAGCAGACAGCAAAAAGAACTTTTCAGGGAATTTAGTTCCCAGCGGAGAGAAGGAATGACGTTCCCCCCGTTTTCCCCTCAGAAAAAAATAAAACCTTTTCATCTCAACAAAAACCAGAATATCTATTTTCTGGATCTGTCACCTGATAAGAAACACGTTTTTTTCATGATGGGTGAAAGAAATCCGGATGTAAAGAATACGATTGTCCCGCAATTTGTCACAAGGACAGGGTATACGGAAACCATGGATTCCCACGCCAAAGCCGCTTATGTATCCCGGAACATAAAAGCCGGAATTGTTGATTGTGAAGCAGGAGACATAAAATGGGTCGACTACGGCATCAATGAAAAAACAATCAGCCCAGGTATGATCTATTGGTCTCCTGACGGAAAAAAATGCCTGCTCTCAGGCAGCTCCGAAGACAGAAAGGACACTTGGCTTTTCCGCCTGGATATAACAACCGGAAAAACGTCTGTCATCGAACACGTTCATGATGATGCCTGGATCGGATATCTGGGGCTCACAAACATCTTATGGTGGCCGGACAGCGAATATATATCCTATATTTCAGAGAAAAGCGGTTTTGCCCATCTCTATAAAGCTTCATGGTCCTCAGGAGAAAAAGAACAGCTGACATCGGGAAATTTCGAAGTCTATTCAGCCAAACTTTCCAAAGATCACAAAGCATGGTATATAACATCAAACGAAGAACATCCCGGAGAAAGGAATTTCTACCACTGCTCCCTGGATGGGAAAAAGCGTACAAAGATCACATCCATAATCGGACACAATCAGGCCTTTCTGTCTCCCAATGAAAAATATATGGCCGTTCTCCACTCCTCATCCACGCATCCGGATGAACTCTATTTTAAGAAAAACTCACCCCACGCCGAAGCAAAACGCATCACTGTTTCCTCGACACATGCATTCCGCTCCTATGATTGGTACAAACCACAGGTGCTGACTTTTAAAGCAAGGGACGGCATCGAGGTATATGCAAGACTCTACAAACCTGAGAAATGGCATTCAAAGAAACCGGCAGTGATTTTTATCCACGGAGCCGGCTATCTTCAGAACGCTCATAAAGGCTGGAGCCACTATTACAGGGAATATATGTTTCACAATTTTCTTATTCACAACGGATACCTGGTCTTTGATATAGACTACAGGGGAAGCGCCGGATACGGCCGGGACTGCCGCACAGCCATCTACCGCCATATGGGAGGAAAAGACCTGGATGACATCGTGGACGGAGCCCGGTTTTTAGTGGATGAATACCGGGTTAATCCTGAAAACATAGGCGTATACGGCGGAAGCTACGGAGGTTTTCTCACATTTATGGCCCTCTTTACAGAACCTGATGTGTTTAAAGCAGGAGCTGCTCTAAGGCCGGTTACGGACTGGGCTCACTATCATAACAGCTACACTCAGGATATCCTTAATCTGCCGCAGAACGACGAGGAAGCTTACAAACAGAGTTCTCCCATATATTTCGCAGAAGGCTTAAAAGGGGCCCTGCTCATATGCCACGGGATGGTTGATTCGAATGTACACTTCCAGGATACGGTAAGACTGGTGCAGAGACTGATCGAACTGAGAAAGGAGAATTGGGAAGTTGCTATTTATCCGGTGGAGGGGCACTCCTTCCGCAATGCCTCGTCCTGGGCAGATGAATACAAAAGAATCTTCAAATTGTTTGAAGAAAATTTAAAATAGATTATAATCTCTTTATAGGATTAAAATCCCATGCCAGAAGAAAAGGCGCTTGAAATCAAAGATCTGCATAAGTCTTTCAAATCCGGTCTACTGGGCAAGAAGATAAATGTCCTTAAGGGAATTTCCTTAGAAGTAAAAAAAGGCGAGATATTCGGATATCTCGGCCCTAACGGCGCAGGAAAAACCACTACCCTTAAATGTATATTAGGACTTCTCTTCCCAGACAGAGGAACGATCAACATACTCGGATCCGATCATCTCTCCATAAAATCCAAAGAAAAGACAGGCTTTCTTCCTGAAAATCCGTACTTTTATGATTACCTGACCGCATCCGAGTTTTTAAACTTCTACAGCCAGCTCTTCCATAAACAAAAAACAGAAGACATAAACAAGCTTCTAGAGCTGGTCGGCCTCAAAAAACACAGCCACACTCAATTGAGAAAATTTTCTAAGGGGATGCTTCAGCGCATAGCTCTTGCCCAGGCACTTTTAAATGACCCGGAGCTTGT
The DNA here is from genome assembly GCA_021162615.1 of Candidatus Aminicenantota bacterium. GTDB lineage: Bacteria > Acidobacteriota > Aminicenantia > Aminicenantales > Aminicenantaceae > WJMT01. The sequence goes on along the minus strand of JAGGYH010000122.1, from coordinate 6,181 downwards.
CCTTCTGGACGAACCATTGGGAGGTCTTGACCCTATCGGGAGAAAAGAAATCAGAGATATCATATTGAGTCTCAAAGAGAGGGGCAAAACCGTGTTTTTATCCTCACACATTTTACAGGATATTGAAATGATCTGTGACCGCGTGGCCATACTTGTTAACGGATCATTGGCAAACCAAGGGCGGCTTGATGAACTCGTTTCCCAGGAGATACTGTTTACGGAAATAACAGTCTCAAAAATAAGCAGAAAGGAACTTGAAAAATTCGGAAAGACCCTGACTTATTTCGGGAACAAAAGTTTTATGAAAATCTATGACCAGGACAAAGTGGATGAAATTTTACAGCTCGTTAAAGAGAAAAACGGAACAATACACTCACTGGTCCCCCGTACTCAAACCCTGGAGGATATTTTTGTAGGAATGGTGAAAAAAAAATGAAAATAAGAGCTGTTGCCTTAAACACATTCAAAGAAGCCATAAGGGACCGCATACTTTACCTCCTTTTATTCTTTGCAGTGGTCAGCCTCGTTCTATCCAGGCTCCTTTCCCTTCTTACTGTCGGGGATAAGATAAAAATCATAATGGATGCAGGGCTTTCATCCATCTCGATTTTCGGCGTTCTCATGGCTATTCTTATGGGCACAGGCCTTGTCTACAAGGAAATAGACAAAAAAACCGTATACACGCTCCTTTCAAAACCGATCAACAGAAACCAATTTATCCTGGGGAAATTCCTGGGACTGATTATTACGCTCTTTATCATGCTGGCGGTAATGACCGCGATTTTTATCATCATCATCCTGCTTCACTCAGGAACCATCAGCTGGAAACTTTTTGTCTCCCTTGGCTTTATCTTTTTAGAACTCTGCCTTATCACATCCGTGGCCCTTCTATTCTCCTGTTTCTCCACACCTATTCTGAGCTCCATTTTCAGCCTCTCCTTTTACCTTATCGGGCATCTTTCCTGGGGCATGGAAACACTCATAAAAAAAATAACTCCCGGCATCAGCAAAATACTGACTCAGGTGGTCTACACTCTGCTTCCTGACCTGGAAAATTTTAATTTCAAAACAGAAGTAGTGCACAACCTCCCTATCCCTCCTAAGGTATTCCTTTTTTCGCTTTTTTATGGGATCACCTACACGTTTTTCATTTTGATGCTCTCCATGCTGGTCTTCCGAAAAAGAGATTTTATTTAAAGAAAATGCAAAAAAAAGTGTTAGCCGTACTTCTTATTATCAGCTGCGGAATGTTTATGGGCCTTAAGGTCACAATTGACAAGATCCCCAGAAAAACAGTTCCGGGAGCATCCATCATTTATATCCCTTCAGGGAAATATCTCAAATATGCCTGCTTTGGTCATTCATCCCTGCTGGCAGACCTGATCTATATATGGGCGATCCAATATTTCAGCAACTACTCTGTTCCCGAAAGATTCCAATATCTCACTCATGTGTTTTCAATCATATCAGAACTCGACTCTGGCTATCTTGATCCCTATCAAATAGGAGCCTTGATCGCCATCTACGATGCCAGAGACTTTGATACAGCCATGGATATCCTTGAATCAGGACTTAAAAAAAATCCGGAACAGTGGATATTCCCCTGGCAGGCAGGCCACTACGCTCAGATGCTTCTCAAAGACTTCGAGCTTGCTAAAAAATATTATCAAACGGCTATGGAAATAGAAGGTTCTCCTCCTATATTAAAAAGACTCTATGCCAATGCTGTTTATGAACTGGGCGATTATCATACAGCATGGGAAAACTGGCTTGAAATATACAATAGCTCCGATGATGAGAGAGTGAAAAAAATTGCTTCCAATCATCTTTACCGCACAAAAGCAGCTATGGATATCCAGAAGATCAAGGAAGCCTTAAAAGAATATCAAAGCAAATTCAACAGATTCCCTGAAAAACTCACCGACCTTGTGACATCAGGATTCATAGAATCAGTGCCCCAAGACCTGGACGGACAGGATTATGTCTATGAGAGTGATACAGGCGAAGTAAAAACAGCGGTAATACCATGGAAAAGATAATTTACATAATTTTGTTCGGGCTTGCGTGGGGAAGTTTCCTGAATGTGCTGATCTACAGGATCCCCAGGAAAATGAGCCTTCTGACGCCTCCTTCTTCATGCCCCGAGTGCCATAACAAAATAAAATTCTATCATAATATCCCGGTGTTCTCGTATATATGGCTCAAGGGAAAATGCCGGTACTGCGGGGCAAAAATCCCTCTTTCCTATCCTCTCGTGGAGATGATGACTCCTCTGACATTTATCCTCTTATACGACAAATTCTCTCTTAGCCCGCACTTCTTTATCTCATGCCTGTTTACAAGCGCCCTGATCGTCCTCTGTGTTATAGACTACAACCATCAAATCCTTCCTGACATCATCACACTGCCCGGATTGGTCCTCGCTGTGGTCTATTCCCTTTTCCGCACAGATCTCAATCTCTTAGATTCTCTGCTGGGAGCTGTTTCAGGAGCTGGTTTCCTTCTTGCTGTTTATGCTCTCTATTACTTTATTCGGAAAAAAGAAGGGCTGGGTATGGGTGATGTGACCATGATGCTCTTTATCGGTTCTTATCTTGGATGGAAAATGTCCTTTTTCACACTGCTGCTTGCATCTTTTGCCGGGGCGTTTGTCGGGATCTTTTTTGTTTTTTTTAAAAAGAAAAGTTTTCAGTATTCCCTTCCGTTCGGTACTTTTCTTGCTCCTGCTGCTCTTTTCTCTCTTCTCTGGGGAAATCAAATCCTCGAAGCCTACCTCCAGCTCTTCAAAACCCCCTAAAATCACAATAATAAAAGGAAGCACAGACTAATCCACCTTTTCCCTTACGAACAGATATGGCTGTCGCTTGCAAAAGATTTTTAACGCCATTCTCCTTCGTTTTTCTCGGCTCCTGCGTAACTCCCCCCGTCCGTGGGTCAAACATACTCGGAGCCCGGCTCCGCCGGATACCCTCCAAAAGCTTCATCCGAAGGCTAAATCTTTTATGGCGCTTCAGCCACACCTGAATTTCTTAAGGGTTGAGTTTATCTTGTTGGATAAGTAATATCATGCAGCACTCAGACTTTCAGGCAGGCTGGCTGGTTCTGAAGTCATCCGCAGGCGAGCGGGCATGGTTCCTCAAAGAGGGGAGCGAGCCGAGGAATAAGCTGATTTTACTCGCCGGGAAAAATCAGCGGGCTGAAGAACCAGCTTGCCTGATGAAAGTCGGGAGCGACCAGCTATACCTGAATTTCAGATCGGCAGCTTTTATGAATAACCAGGATTCACTTGATAATCTTAAATATCTCTCTCCATGACTTGATTCTCAACATAGGCCCTGCAGGCTGTTCCAGCTTCTGCAGCGTAGAGTCATATTCCTGTATATAGACTTCCTTCTTTCTGATTCCCCCGGCTTGAGTGGTCTCTCCTATAGTCACAGCCGCTCTGGTCTTTATCTCCAGTCCGAGACTCTCGACCTGTCCTGTCGCTGTTCTAAAAGCCGTGCTTCCTACAGGAGAACCTACTACAGATCTGATGTATCTTGAATAAAGCTTTCCGGTTCCAGCCAGGCTTTCACAGGGGTCCACTGTTTCTATGTTCCCTGTAAGGGTGCTGAAGTAGATCATACTGTTGGCTATCTGAGGATCCGCCCATACCTTTTCTCCAGCCGATAAATCACCCCTGTCATCATCCTCAGAAAGAAGCAGGATATCCGGATCTCCCAAATACCATTCCACTTCCGGATCCTCGCCGTCTATGAGAGCAATAAAAGAATAGACAGCATCATCAGGCGCCTTATCATCTCCTCCCGTGCCAAAATACACTCTGGGAAGAGCTCCGGGCGCGCCGGCTTCGATCCACACCGCCGGCTTTGTGATAATAGGATAATTGTTGGGATCTTCATACATCAGCTCTTCTTCCCATGGATCAGAAGAGAGAAATTCCAGGCCCACATCCACTTTCCACAACCTTCCTTCTGTATCGCCTATGTACACACGGTCCGCATACCCATCTCTGTTTGTATCGATGATCCCCGGCGAACCTGGCAGAGAACGGGCTACATTTTTCCCATTAGGCCAGATCACCGCCCCATTGGCACCGGTCTTTGTGTTTTTCTCCGGATTGGCATCGAAGGTAAAAAAGCTTTCTCCTGCTGCGATATCCACAGCATAAAACCGGTGCCCCTGGCGTCCCTGGCCTGCCACATTATCATATCCAGAACCCATGAAAGCGGTCCAGGTATCCTCCCCGTTCTTTATGATCCGCCCTATGACCGGGACAGACCACGTCTCTCCCATTCGTTCGTCTGTGAACTCCCATAAAGGCTGGGGATTCTCAATATCCGTGATATCCAAAGCAACATAATAATTGCCCGTAGCGCCTTCTCCTACTCCGCTTCCCTGGCCAGGACCCTGGCCGCATATAAGCACGGTCTTCCACTCCCCGCTTATGAAAACATCTTCCACCACCGGACTGCCGTCCACATACACATCATGATCAAAATACCTTGTCCCGGTCGCTTCATCCACCGGCCACATGTTCCTGAGTTTGGGAAGCAGGTTGTATGGAATAAATCCCCATACTTCCTCCCCTGTCAACACACGAAAACAGTGGATCATGCCGTCATTGGCACCCACAATAAGCATTTTTTCCCTATCAGACCAATCATCAACAAATTCGGAATAACCCGAACCCATTGCGGACGCATCATTATCGGGAGGGCCCACCACAACCGGATTGGAATGGTTAATATCTCCCAGTTTCCACTCTCTGCCTTCCCCTCTTATAAATTCAATCAATCCCTGGTTGTCGTTTTGAAAATCATTGAGATGAGATTTTAACTGCTCCACATTTCCTCTTGTGAAATCAACACGGTAAAGCCGGCCTTCGCCGTCTTCCAATGCTGTATATATGGTCCTGTCCAAAGGAGACCGCTCATCAAGAAGTTCCCCTGCATCCCATTTTATGGTCACTCCTTCAGCCACGATTTCTCTTCCGGACTCAGCGGCAAGGTCAGGACGTGATATGGTCACCAGCTCTGAGTACGAAGAACTCACTGAGGACATATCCGTGACATCATAAGCTCTGAGATGTCCCTGCCATCCGGGAAAATAAAACGAGCCTCCTATAATAAGCTTTGTGGGCTGGCCCTCTTCATCAACCAATTCAGCAGCCACTGATGTGCGCGAATACTCTCTGCGCTCAACAACCGCATATCTGAGCCTGATCTGCGTGAGCACAGGAGTTTCAAAAGAGGCCCCTTCATATTCTTCCATTTCATCTTCTTGCGCTGATAACACAGCTTTCCACTTCAAATTGGAGCCGAAATGGGTAAAAAAATGCCAGCCTGAAGCAGTGGGAAGGTTTGTGATCTCATCCCCTTCAAATTCCTGCAAAAGCTCCCAGTCCTTCCCTCCATTATTGGATACATAGAGAGTAACGGTCATTCCCTCGCTGGAGCCCCCTCTGACATACTGATCAAACTTGACTAATCTGACTCTGGTTATGGCTTGGGTATTGGGATCAAGGTCAGGAGAGACATTTGTCGAAACGGCTTCGCCGTGCAGCGTATACACAGCCGCCAGCTGATTGATGATAAGATAATAGTCTCCGGAATGGTTGGCATCCGCCAGGATCACATCCATATCCCCGTCACTGTCATAATCAAGAACAGCACTCATGTCCACATCATGGGGAGGAGGAAGAATCGGCTCGCAATTCTCAAGACACACAAATTCAAACTGGAGATCCCCTTCGACCAGGCCCTGGTTCTTCATGATCCACATACGCGCGTCATTGCCGGATCTCCATTTGTCCGTGCCCGCATAGATGTCCAAAAAGCCGTTGTGGTCAAAATCAGCCACGCACGTTGCTATGGTCCCTGTCGCATCCGGATAAGGAATTTCCAGGTCACGACGGGTGAAACCTTCCGTTCCGTCATTTTCATAGAAAACAACATAGTCATAATCCTCTCCGGAGCCGGCTATGACATCTATATCCCCGTCATTGTCAAAATCCCCTGCATCCACAGACGAGCCCCCAACACCGGATGTGTATCCTGTTCTCCGGTCATAATTGAGTTCCGCTATTTCAAAGTGGTCCACATCAAAATTTTCCGATCCCGGATTCCTGATCAGGAATATCTTATCCTGGCTGACAGCCAGAACATCCATATCATCATCC
>JAGGYH010000099.1 GCA_021162615.1 Candidatus Aminicenantota bacterium | reverse complement strand
GCCTTGTAATAGCTCGAAAGCTGGGAATCTGATTTTTTCCTTTTGTAATCCCTAAACCGCTAAAAACGACAAAATTACCCCCAAAAATGTGGTCCTTCCAGGGTAACAGGCTGTGGAAAAGTAGGGATATATTATTGATATGATTGAAGATATCCGGGCCTGATAATCATCTAGAAGGCGGCCACGACACTGGATTGGTGAAGTGGTAAAATGGTCTTCAAAAAGGAGGTTATCAGATGAGATATTTTATTGGGTTGGATGTACATTCCAACAACACGGTCATTGCGGTCCTGGATGAGAAAGGCAAACGCATCTACAGCCGCAGGGTGAAAAATTTCATCAAACTTGTTTTGGAGGAGCTTGAGCCATTTAAGGACAAGATTCAAGCACTCGCATTGGAATCCACCTTTAACTGGTACTGGCTGGCCGATGGTTTGAGAGACCAGGGATATGAGGTCCATCTGGCTAATCCTTCAGCTAACAAGCAGTATGAAGGGATAAAGCACACCAATGACTTCAGCGATGCTTTTTTTCTGGCTGAGCTTTTGCGTTTGGGCATATTAGAGGAAGGTTATATTTATCCCAGGAGAGAAAGAGCCATCAGAGATCTTTTAAGAAAACGATTGATGTTAGTCCGGCAGCGAACAGCTCATATTTTATCCTTCCAGAGTCTTTATAACAGAGTCAAAGGATGCAGTTTTGGTGGAGGCAACTATGTCAAAAGACTTAAAGAAGATGAGATGGATGATTATTTTGAAGAAGAAGATTTTGCTCTTGCGGCAAAAACAAACATTGCTTCGATTCGCTTCCTAACCCAGCAGATCGAAAAGCTGGAAAAGACTGTACTCAAGAAGATAGAGATCTTACCTGAGTTTGAAAAACTCAAGACCGTAACCGGAATAGGAGATATCCTGGCTTTGACCATCATGCTTGAGACAGGAGATATCAGACGTTTTCCTAAGGTCGGAAACTATGCTTCCTACTGCCGGTGCGTCCCGAGTGAGAGATCTTCCAATAAAAAAAAGAAAGGAGAGAACAACAGAAAAAACGGCAATAAGTACCTCGCATGGGCTTATGTTGAAGCAGCTAACTTTGCTACACGTTACTGCTCTAAAGCCAAACGCTTTTATCAGCGCAAATCAGCTAAAACCAATAACATCGTTGCCACGAAAGCCTTGGCGCATAAACTGGCCAGAGCTTCTTATTTCGTCATGCGGGATAGAGTCGACTATGAACCTGAAAGACTTTTCGGATAATACGGCTGCGGCAGAGAACCAAAACGGGGATTGGTTCGAAACCACCGGCCCGATTGGCCTCCTGCCGCATCCGATCATGTGAGTAAAATGTTAAAAAACTCTTCTGCCCATGTCATGAGCCACCCGGGGCTGGAACCAAACCATGGGTCTGTTTTCCCTTTCTCTTGGACATGTCATGGTACCGATCGTTTTCTGGGGCACCTTAATGTGCCAGGGGCATCTTTGTGCCTTGATCCCAATGGGTGACTGAAGCAGAAGATTCTGCATCCTCTCATTCTGAAATATCGGGCGCATCCGAGTTTCCAACATTAACTCACATATTTACTGTATTGATAATATAATTATTATGAATGATTTTGTCTATTCTCTTGACAGCCGCCTTCTAATGGGCGTCCCCAAATCGAACCAAATCGGCCAATTAACAAATCTAAGGCATAAATCATTGATGTCAATAGTTTGAATGAAATTGTCCGTTTTTGTCCTAACTTGTCATATATATAATCTGAATCAGTATCTTTAATTGGGGTGAAATGAAATAACAGGTTATTGACGGCTCATTGAGCAGTATTTTTCTCTTTCCGGTGATTCTCCTATGCGCTCAAAGTAATCAGAGAAAAGAGGGCATCCCCAGATTTCTCCATTTGCTGAGATGCTCAACCTATCTGATCTTGCAGGGCAGTACGTAAACATTTTTTTATTACAGCTTTTTATGGTAAATTATAGGGGAGACTCATGATGTGAAGATGTGGGCGGTTAGCTCGAAATTTCCTTTCAATCCTAATGCCATAATTTCAGCAATTCTCAGTCGATTTGAGCACTTATTTGGCACATGGGAAGAAGTATATCCATATACTGAAAATTTCTCATTGACTGGATATAGTTACTCTCTATATAATTATCTTAACAGCAGCTTAAAGGGTTGAAATATGGAAAAATCAGAAGATATGGGAAGCCCAGTAAAATGGAATATAAATTTTTAGTTAAAAAATCCCTTAGGAAAATAATCATTTCGATGATTGCGTTAACATCTACTTATATTTTTATTCCAAAATTATTTTTAGGATGTCAGGAGGTAAGAACTGAAGTGGATATACAAGATGGCCTCTTTGTCACAGAATCAGGCCTTCTGCCTCTCCCGGAAAATGCAATGGAGCTGGAAAAGGTTTTTACCATTCCTCCCAGATTCTTTCAGTCTGTCCAAAAAATCACTCAGGATTCATCTGGAAATATCTATGTGAGTGACAGGTACAAAAGAGCTGTGTTCAAATTCAACCCATCCGGAACGCTTCTAAGCCGGATAGAGGGGAAAGGAAAGGGGAAACTCATCAAGCCCAACCTTATCTTTGCCGCACAAGATGATCTTTATATCCAGGATCTGGAAAAAGAAACCCTTTTGTGTTTGGACCTGGATGGAAACTATCAAAACAAACTTAAAATATCCTCTTTGGATGATTTTGTTTTCGATTCAAACGGCAATTTGTATGTGGCGCCCACAGTCAAAGACCAAAACACTCCCTTGATTCAGATTCGTTCTCTAGAAGAGCATTCCCTGAGGTCTTTTGGGAAACCTGTCTCTTACCGCCACAGCTTAGGTGTCTTGAATTCAAGGACCCTGGCTTTAGACAGCCAAGGAAATCTGTGGGTGGCCTTTACCTATTTCCCGATTGTCCGCAAATATTCCAAACAGGGTGACCTTATTTCTGAATTTAAGATCGACAACCTCATAATGGAGGCTAAGGAACAGTACAATCTCCAAAAAATAGGCAGGGGCATAGCCCGCAGCTCCCAAAGAGTAGGATACATGGAAGTCATTGAGGATATTGAAGCTTATAAGGATAAAATCTATCTTCTCAGCCATCATCCCCGCCTTGAAATCACAGAGTTCAAACAAAACGGCGAAATAGGGAAAACCTATTGGAAAGAATTCTTAGAGGTGTATAAGACCCGAGGATTTGTGATTCAGGAGAAAGAGGGAGAACTTCAGTTTTTTGTCCTCCGTTCTGATCACCCCAACTACAGTGTGGATGTCTTTAAAGAGATGGAAAAATCTCATCTCTCCCCTTTTGAGCACGCTTTAAAAAAACACACAGAAACCATAAAAATCAATCCCAATTACTGGAGGGCTTACTATAACCGGGCTCTTCTTAAGTATGATCATAAAGACTTTAAAGGAGCTGTGGAGGATTTCAATAAAGTGATCGAACTCGATCCTCAGAACGCCTCCGCCTATTACAGCAGGGGAAACTGTAGGGTGAATCAAAGCCAATACAGCAAAGCCATCAAAGACTTTACCAAGGCCATCCAAATCAATCCCCAGCACGCTCCAGCCTATTACAACCGGGGCATTGCTTTCATGTATAAGAAAGACTTTGATGAAGCGATCAAGGACTTTAAAAAAGCGGCAGAGCTTGATCCCAATTTAAGGGTTAAGGCGTGGCAGAAAATAAACTACTGTATTATCCATAAATAATGTATAATTTTTTAGTAGAAGCCTAGAATTTTGAATGTTTTTCCTGATTTATCCATTAATTAAGATTTAAAAGTGAACATTAAAAAGAAAGACAAATTACAAATATTTAATTAATCGTAAGACTACATTTAAAGAATTTAGGAATATTTTTTAGAGACAAAACATGTTTCGACCTCACAGCTCGCTTGAAGATTTGATACCAAGACAGTGTGCAGAACAGTTTGAAAGCCAGAAGAATGTGTTTTTATTGGTTCATTTTTTGTGAAGCTCAGTCCAAATTTATACTAACATAAAAATTGAATCATTTTTTTTGGGGATAGGTCAGTTGTATATAATGGATAGCAAAAAAATTGGGTTGGATGTCATTTTATGATTTATGCGAAAGCTTTCGATTTTTTTTGAGGAACAGCTTGTTTGGTGAAGTCCCAACTTTTTACTCAAAAATAAGTTTGTATTTAACAAGCTGGGGGTAATTTTCTTCAGATATCACCAAAGCATATAAATTATTATCATTATCAATCATCACATCGCCCATACCGATGTATTCTCCCTTTTTAACAGCAATTATATTTTTCATTTTATATCTTGAGATCAGATTCAAGTCCAAATCGTAAATATCGATATAAAAGAAATCTTGCTCAGGATTTAAATAAGGAACAACCACTTGATTATCTCTATTAATGCTCACATCCAATACTATCCCCGTCGTGTGACTTGGGTAAGTACGCATGATAGTCCCTATTTTTCCAGAGACATATTCAACATGATGATGCGTATCAAATTCGACATCGCCCATGATGTCTTTCAATACCTGTCCTTTGGCATCATACTTGATGAGAAGATACGGAAAAGCTTGCGAAAAAATTATTTCGTTCTTGTTTGCTGCAACTAATTTAGTAATACCACTGTTGGCATACCACATACGCCACCAGTCAGGATGAGGAAGCTTGCTAATTCGTTTTAATTGATTGACTGCCGGCTCAACAAAGGTTCCGAAAGAACTGTCGACTTTTCCCAATTTATGGGAGATATGAATGGGCTTGTGGTTTTCTTCAAGATAAAAGCTCGAAAGATAATAGACGTTATTGAGTAAGACAATGTCATTAAAAAAAGCCGAAAAAGAAGTCGTATCTGTTGAAAATTCAAATTTCGTTTTTCCTGAAAATAAAAATTTCCCCTCAAGGTTATAGACATTTATCCTCCGCTGTCTGTTGTCGATTACATAAATATTTCCATCAGAAAGGATTTTGATTTTTGAGGCATTATTCGAAAGTTCGCCCGGGCCCTGTCCACGTCTTCCGAAGCTAAATAGAAATTTTCCTTCTTTGGAAAAGCACTGAATCCTGCTGTTCCCGGTGTCTAAAATGTAAATTTGGCCATTTTTTTTATCTACCGTAAACGAGCGAAGCCTATAGAAATCTTCATTCGGCTTATTTGAGCCTAGTTTAAATACAAGTTCAGCTCTAAGGGGTTTTTCTAAAATTTGAGTATCCGGCAAGGACAGAATAAGCGGCCCTTCAGCAAGAGCATATCCGCAAAATATCACCAGAATAATAAGAAATACACATTGAATTATTTTTGTCAAAACAGAAATCCTCCATTCTCTTTTGTTAAAAGCAGGCTTTCTCATTAAAAACCTAGTTTCTAATTATTTTTCCGTACTTAGAATGAAACCAGAACTAAATTGGGTTTCCGTGCTCGCAGCATATCATGTGCGCACTCGGCTCGCAAGTCTGAGTATTACAAAAGCAACCTCCGGGCCCATCATAGGTTGTACACTGCCCTTCATCACAGTACCAACATCCGCCATAGCAATAGCACCCGGCGTACAAGGTTGAATATAGGATCCCGATTCCTACCACTAGACAAAGCGCAAGCGCCACAACAGAAATAAATCTTCCTTGTTTCATCTTTCCCTCCTAATAAATTTTTAT
>JAGGYH010000111.1 GCA_021162615.1 Candidatus Aminicenantota bacterium | reverse complement strand
CTATTATCCTCTGGAGATACCAAATGTCCGCTTTCTTTTTCAAGCATTTTATTTCAGCCTATCTCTCAACTAATCGGGAGAAGAACCTAAATTTAAAACATTTGGCTGCGGTTCAGCTGTTGCCACCGCCTCTATGGTGACAGAATTAGCCAAGGGAAAAACTCTGGATGAAGCCCTTAAAATTACCCGACAGGATGTGGCGGATGAACTGGACGGACTTCCTCCGATAAAAATGCACTGTTCAAATCTGGCCGCCGATGCCCTGAAAGCAACCATAAAAAACTACAAAGAAAAACATAAAGAAAAACATAAAAAAGGAAAAGAGGACAAAGGCCCATCCAAAAAAGAAATCCAGGGAGAAAAAGAGTTCTCGGGAAAAGGAGTTTATCACAAAGTCAAAGAGCCTTCTTCGCTGAAAGATAAAAGGATCCTTATTCAGGATAAGGGAAAAGAATCCATGGAGCTGGCTGGCGCCTTAGCCGGGTATTCTCCAAGAGTGATCTTTTTGACTGAGAAAAAGTCCGAAAATATTCCAGACAATCTCAAGGCGAAGCTTAAAAAATCAAACGTTAAGATTCTCTATGAATCCGAGCTTATCGGCATACTGGGTCTCAATGAAGTCGAAAAAGTCAAAATCCATGACCTAGACGAAGACAATACCTATGAACTGTTCGTGGATGCGGTTGTGATTTAAGACTGGCTACTGTTCCCATTCCTATCCTCCTCAGTCAGGGATGTTGTTATTTTAATATAATTTCCCTATTTAATCAATAGATATAATAGTCTTTGGCCGCTGATCAAGATAAAATCTAAAAAATTTCTTTCTCCCATTGATTGGGCAGGAAAGTCATGATTGAGTCTTGTCTTCCGAAACAATAGAAAAAAGAATGAACCTTCTTCCCTTCCTTTACGTTTATTTAGATGAGAACAAGTTAGAACAAGAACAAATCATGTTAACTAATCATAATAAGGAGATATTCCATGTCACGAAGACTTTTAGGACTGCTGCTCAGTATATCCATTATAGTGAGCCCGGCACTTTCAGCCAAAAACAAAAACCCAGAAGAAAAAGTTTTTGATATACCAAAAACAGATTCTAAAATCACTATAAACGGAGTCCTGGATGAAAAAGCATGGTCCAATGCTTTGACATTCAAACTGGACATAGAGGTCATGCCAGCAGAAAATGTGCCGGCACCCGTAGACGCAGAATGCTACCTGCTCTATGACTCCCAAAACCTTTATGTGGGGTGCCGCGCATTTGATCCGGAACCTGAAAAAATAAGAGCTCATCTTTCTGACCGTGACAATGCATGGGGGGATGACAGTATCGGATTGATCATCGATACCTTCAATGACGAAAACCGGGCCTTTGCATTTTTTGTGAACCCTTTAGGTATTCAGGGAGACGAGATCATGAGCAACGGCGGCTCATATGAAGACGATTCCTGGGATGCTATCTGGGACTCTGCAGGCCGGATCACTGATTTTGGTTATGTTATTGAAATCATCATCCCTTTCAGAGCGCTTCAGTTCCAGCCTTCTGAGGAAGATCAGATCTGGGGTTTTGCCCCGGTCCGGAACTATCCCAGAAGCCGGCGCCATCAAATCAGTTCCTTCCCAATCGACCGGAATCAAATACAGTGCATTCTCTGCCAGCTTCCCAAAATCAAAGGATTCTCAGGAGCAGAGCCGGGACGCAATATCGAACTCGATCCCACTGTAGTGGGACTTTATTCAGATGAAAGAGAAGATTTTCCTGAAGGACCTATGAAAAAAGGGGAATCGTTCGGAAATATCGGGATCTCAGGACGATGGGGATTTTCCAATAACATGACCTTGAGCGCGGCCTTGAATCCGGATTTTTCTCAGGTAGAGGCAGATGTGGCCCAGCTTGACATCAACAAACAATTCGCTCTTTATTATCCTGAAAAGCGGCCTTTTTTCCTGGAAGGCCAGGATTTTTTTAAAACTCCTATTCAGGCTTTATACACGCGCTCAGTGGCAGATCCTGCCTGGGGCTTTAAAATTTCAGGGAAAAAAGGGAAAAATACCATCGGCTTTTTCTCAGCCCAGGACCAGCTCACAAATCTTATTTTTCCTGGATCTCAGGGTTCAAATTCAGGTTTCTTAGACCAGAGGTCTTTTTCCAATGTCCTGCGCTACAGAAGGGATATCGGAGGAGGCTCCACTCTGGGAATCCTCATGACTGACCGGGAAGGTGACCAATATCACAGCCGGCTGGCCGGACTGGACGGCCTTCTGCATCTGAGTAAAGCCGATGTCGTGACTTTTCAGCTTCTGGGTTCTCAAACCGCTTATCCGGACTCCCTGGCTGAAGATTATGGCCAGGATATCGGTGAGCTCTATGGATACGCAGCCAATATAAAAATCTCCCGCCAGAAAAAAAATTATCTGGTTTATGGTTCCTACGAAGATTTCAGTCCTGATTTCCGGGCTGACCTAGGATTCGAACCCCAGGTCGACTACCGTAATTTCGAGCTGGGGGGAGGATACATATACGTAGGGACCGAGAAGAGTTTTTTCTCTGAAATAGATATCATTGCTAACTATGACCAGACCAATGACCACCAGGGCGGTCTTCTGGAAAAAGAGCTGGAAACCACTATCTCGCTGAACGGTCCCATGCAGTCGAACTTCTCGACAGTGGTGGGAATCCGGGAAAAAGTCTACAAACAAGAATCTTTTTCCCAATTTTTCAACCACATCTTGTTTTCAATCCGTCCTTCGGGGAACCTTTACTGCGGTTTTCTTTTAAGCTATGGGAACGAAATCGATTACACTTATGTTAGGGCAGGGAAATACCTCCAGATAAGCCCTAAGTTATACTGGAATTTAGGAAAACACTTCAATATCAACTTAAGCTACTTATACAGATGGCTGAAAATAGACGGAGAAAGGCTTTTTCTGGCTCATCTCCCCCAGATGAGCTTTATCTACCACCTCAACAGCAGGGCTTTTTTTCGCGCCATCCTTCAGTATCAGGACATTGACAGAAATCTCGCTCTCTACGAACACGAAGTAGACCCTCAAACACAAACGCTTTTCTCCCAGCTTCTCTTTTCTTATAAACTCAATCCCCGCACTGTGCTTTTCCTCGGATACAGCGATAATTATTTGGGTCTCTATGATATCAATCTGACTCAGACGGACCGGACATTTTTTCTTAAGATCGGCTATGCCTGGACTCTTTGAGGATATGGCTTGTGCTCCCGACTTTCATCAGGCAAGCTGGTTCTTCAGCCCGCTGATTTTTCCCAGCGAGTAAAATCAGCTTATTCCTCGGCTCGCTCCCCTCTGCGAGAAACCATGCCCGTTCGCCTCCGGATGACTTCAGAACCAGCCAGCCTGCCTGAAAGTTGAGATAGTGCGTGACGCCTTATATTTATAAGAAAAATTGTTTAGGTTATGGTGGATTTTATTTGATCCCAGTTCTTTACTCTATAGCGAATAATCCTTACCGTGCCGGCTTCCTCATCTGTTTTTATCCTGTATAAGAATCCATTCTTTATCAAAGAAGGACTGAAATCGATCTCTGTTTCGTAGAGATAATACCCCTCTGCACTGAAGATATCGAACTCACGGGTTTCCTCTTCCTCAAGCACAGACCTGACTCTCCTTACATAAATCCTTCCTTTTTCATCCACAGCCAAATCTGAAAAAAACGGGCGGTGTTCGGGAAACTGACAGGCCTCTTCTATCACACCAGCCGGCCATTCCTGTCCCCTGTCGGACATAGAGTCCTTTGAATCTTGAATTATCTTGTCTCTTTCCCTTTTGCTTATGGATGGGTACGGTTCATTCTTTTTGATGATAAAATCAAGCTCTCCCATCGAGTTGAGATGGAAAAGACTGTACTCAGCAGAATAAGCATAGATCAAACCTTTGTATTGAAAAGGAACGAGGTGCATAGAATGATTGTAGCTGTGGGATAAAATAAACGCAGCGGTTTGTCCCCCGCTTTTTCGGGTGACTATTTTCCTGCCTCCGAACCGGTCGATTTCCTTTGCTTCTTTGCCTTTCATATCGACTTTAACGACTCTTCCCGAACTCTCCCCCTCATTAAATGAATATGCAAGACAATAAATAAAGTCATCCGGAGAGATCCAGAAGTCATTTATTTGAAAGGTCAGAGGAATGCTTTTTACAAACTCCCCGCGCTCATTAAATATCTGGATTTTCATGCCGCTTGAGACATACAGGTTATTTTCTTCATCAATATAAAAGCTCTGCATGCGGTCAAATTCACCTGGGCCCTGGCCTTTTTTCCCTATGGTTTGCAGGTATTCTCCGGCACTGTTAAACTTTTGGATCCGGAAGTTCCCCGTGTCCATCACATAGATATTTCCCTGAGAGTCGACATCCATCCCATAAGCCCTGTAAAACAAGTAATTATCATCCTCATCATTCCCGATGCTTAGGTCTTGTTCGAGAACAAGCTCAAGATTCCCATAAAAAGGCTCTTCCGGGTTGTTTACAATCCTGACTCCATTTTCCTGTTCGACCGTACCGCTCCATTCTGATTCCGCCTTTTTTTCTCCGGTACAGCCAAATACAAGGCACATCATGAAGAGACATACAATCATCCATCTGATCTTGACTTTCATAACCGCTCCTTTAGATTTCTTCACTTTTAATATAAAAACTGTCGATTCTCTCTATAGTTGCAGATTATTTATATCTAACCTGGATTATTCACAAGTCGAGGTTGCAGCAGATGCGAGGCGCAGGGTATGAAGCTGTGGTCCTTCACCGCAAATACCCTGCAACAAAGCAGATGCTGTGAGATCGGCTCGCCTAAAAGGTAAAATATGGCTGCATAAAGTAAAATTATTGCATGTACTAACGTAAGAAGTATGTTCTTAATGAATTGAGAATGATAAGAGAGCCGATCATGGTAAATGTGTTGGAAAAGCAACCATATTTTATGAATGACCAGGATCACCCACGGACGGGGGGAGTTACGCAAGCGCCGAGAAAAACGAAGGAGAATGGCGTTAAAAATCTGAAGGGAGCACAGACCATATCTGAATTTCAGACCGGATTGCTTGAATGAAAAAAATAAAAACCGGCGACACCATATCCTATAAGAATATAAAAAGGATATTATGGCACCGGTTTAAAAAAGCTCAATCAACAAAACAATCAGAACGAGAATTTAAATCCAGCAGCCAGTTTCGGATAAGAGGCATTAAACTTCATTGGTTCGATTATATCATTAATATTATCTTCAAGAGTAGAAGGACTGGTTATCGTATAAGTAATATCCCAGATATAAGATGTGTGCTGTCCGCTAGCATCTGTTTCCCAGAATATTTCATGCTCCTTCAAAATAAAGTATCTTGCTTCAATTGAAAATGCGATATTCGGGGTAAATTGAATATCAGCTCCGCCTCCTACATTGAATCCTATCCCGCTGAGATCTTCATTTATTTCCACCGGAAAGGAAAGATAATCAAAATCTCCCCATGAATCTGAGAATCCCCATCCAACCTCAGAACTGGCTTCAATGTTTCCCGTGTAATAGGAACCTCCAGCAGCAAACCAGGGATTGAACATACCGGTATCGTACTTGTAAATGACATTCAGACTCAGAACCATCATTTTCACAGTCCCTGTCACATCCCACGAATTAGATTCGCTGATATTTGACCAATACCAATAATCAAATCCAGAAGCACTCCATGAGGTAGAGCCGGTAATATCTGAATTAAAGTTGTAATCCAGAGCAAACTGAACACCGATGCCCATTTTGGTTATCAAGCTGATGTTCCCGCCAAAGCACAATGGGGTGCTCAGTTCAGGAGTGATATCTCCGGATTCTGAATCAATATCAAACCACCACGCAGACCAGGAACCATAGCTATAAGAACTTTCTGTCACACCATACCCAAGCGTAGAGCCAAAATTAAGACCCAATTCAATTTTGAACGGCTTGCTGGGTCTTTGAATCTGAGCAGAAAGGGAAGCAGCGAAACATAAAACCAAAATAGTAATCCCCATTGTTTTAAAAAACTTTTTCATAAATATTCTCCCTTAAATGGATTTTCAATCAGATTCTAATCATGAAAAAGGAATTAGTCAAGAGAAATCTTTTCGTTCTACTCCTTGATTGAAAGATATTCTTAATTGCCATTATCAGGCTTACGGATAGTGAGAACCGGACATGAGGAAAAACGGACCACCTTCTCAGCCACTGATCCGAAAACCAGATGCCGCCATCCTGTTTCTCCATGCGTGGAAATGACAATCAGGTCCGCCTTTACTTTTTCGGCCGTGCTGACTATCTCATCCGGAGCTCTGCCCATTACTACCCTTGTGTGAGTCTTGATCTTCTTCGCTATCTTATCCTTGACAATATCTTTCAGGGATTCCTTCGAAGTATCCATGAGCTGCTCGTGAAAACCCCCCACATCAAACCCGGATGGACCGGTTGCGGAAGACAGCATGGGAATCGGAGTCACGACATGGACTATATAGAGCTCTGCTAAAAAGTGTCCGGCCAGCTCTTGAGCTGTTTTTAAAGCCTCATAAGAAGGCTCACTGAAATCTGTCGGCCATAGAATTTTCTTTATTGGAAGCATCTTTTCTCCTTTAATCCATCTTTATTATGGCGGCTTTCTCCTTTATACTGCATTTCATTTCACGGGAATCCTTTTATACTTATCTCCCCAGTTCTTCGGACAAATCCTTCCAGCTCCGTGTGTTTAGAACATCCCCCGTCTCCAGCCAGCCTCTCCTTGCCTGTCCCACACCAAAGCGCATAAAATCCAGGTCATTTTGCGCGTGCGCATCCGTTGATACAGCTACTTTAACACCCTCTTTCTTAGCCATTTTACAGTAAATATCATTCAAATCCAATCGATCCGGATGGGCATTGAGTTCCATAAAACAGTTTCTCTCTTTTGCGGATTTAATGAGCTTTTCCATATTGACTTCATACGGAGGGCGCTCATTGATCAGCCTCCCGCTGGGATGACAGATAATATTCACATAAGGATTATCCATTGCTTTTAAAATCCTTTTGGTCTGCTTTTCCAGGGAAAGGTTGAATCTATAGTGGACAGAACACAGCACCAGATCCAGATCTTTGAGGACCTCATCCGGCAAATCCAGGGCACCGTCTTCCAGGATATCCAGCTCGATTGATTTGAGAATCCGTATATCCTTTAATTCCTGATTGAGCTTATCGATCTCTTTCATCTGCTCCGCTAGTCTCCTCTCATCCAGGCCATTGGCCACGGTAAGATGCTTGGAATGGTCGGATACAGCGATATACTCATATCCCTTGTTTCGAGCGGCTTCAGCCATTTCTTTTATGGTGAGCCTTCCATCGGAATAACGAGTATGCATATGCAGATCGCCCCGGATGTCACCCAGCTCCACCAGCCTGGGCAAGTTTCCTTTTTGCCCCGCTTCTATCTCCCCTCTGTCTTCTCTGAGCTCAGGCTCAATAAAGGGAAGCCCTACTGCCTTATAGACTTCGCTCTCTGTCTTTCCAGCTATCTGCCTATCTCCCTTGAACACTCCGTATTCATTGATTTTTAGATTTTTCCCAACTCCGATTTTTCGGACAGCAATGTTGTGGTCTTTGGATCCAGTAAAATAGAGCAGGGCCGCTCCATAACTTTCCGGCTGTACGACCCTAAGGTCTACCTGAAATCCGGCTCGAAGCAGAACCGAGGATTTGGTCTTGCCTTTAGAAATGATTTTCTCCACATCTTCATACCCGACAAAATGATCCATGAGACCGGTCTCTTTCCCGCAAACAGCCAGAATATCCAGATCTCCCACAGTCTCCCTTCTTCTTCGATAGCTTCCGGCAACCTGGATTTTTTCCGCTTCTTTGTGTTTTTCCAGATATTCCCTGTATTTTTCAGCGATCTGTTCAGCCCGGAACAGCTTGATTCTTTCTTTTCCCCCATGTTTTTTTATTTCCTCTTCAATGCGTTCGATCTCTCCAAGGATATTCTGCTCGGTTTTATCCCCGAACCCTTCAAGTTCGCGCAGTTTGTGGCCCTGTGCCGCTTTTTTAAGGCTTTTGACAGACGCGATCCCCAGATCCTGAAACAAAACCTTGATCTTTTTTGGGCCCAGGCCCGGTATTTTCATCAGCTTGCTCAAATCATCAGGAAGCTCTTTTTTAAGGTCGTTCAGTTTGGAAAGCTCACCTGTTTCTGCGATCTCCTTTATCTTTGCAGCAAGGTCTTTTCCGATTCCGGGCAGTTGGGTCAGGTCATCCCCTTCCCTTACCATATCACTTATGTTCCTTGACTGACCGGTTAGGGTGCGTGCGGCATTCCTGTAGGACCTGATTCTGAACGGATTAGCCCTTTTGATCTCCAATAAATCAGCAAATTCATTGAAAATATCAGCAATATCATTATTGTGTACGGGCATGCGTAACTATGAGATTATCAATAAAATAAAAAAGAGTCAATACGATAGGAAAACGCGGAATGGTGGAGCTGATGGGATTTGAACCCACGACCTCTTGACTGCCAGTCAAGCGTTCTCCCAACTGAACTACAGCCCCACACAAGGTTAATAAATAATAATAGAAGAGACCTTATCAGTCAAGCACTGTTAAAAAACAAAGGAGAATGGCGTTAAAAATCTGAAGGGAGCACAAGCCACACCTGAATTTCACATCAGATCGCCTTTAAGGTAAAAAAACTGATAATAGGTTAACAATTTTTACAAAAAATGCTAAAATAACTCGTTACAGGATGAACAATGGAAAGAATGGATAAGAAGAGAAAAAAACCAAAAGCATATAAAAATCTAGCCTTCTGGCTTATTACCGGTATTATTATCATAGTCTTCTGGAGCCTGCTGCAGTCTCCCAAAGCGGCAAAAAATGACATCTCTTTCACCCAGTTTCTCGATGATGTTGAAAACGAAAGAGTGGGGGAAGTGACCATCACGGGCAGTCAGATCACAGGAAAATATTTGGACCAGACCGAGTTTAAAACAGTCTCTCCCCCTCAATTTGACGGACTCGTTCCCATTCTTCGGGAAAACAATGTCAATATCAATGTTAAAGATGGCACCAAAAGTCCTTGGTATTCCTATCTTTTCACCTGGTTCCCGATAATCCTGATCGTGCTCTTCTGGGTGTTTTTCATGAGGCAAATGCAGGCCGGAGGAAACAAAGCTCTCTCCTTTGGAAAAAGCAAAGCCAAACTTTTTACAGGTCCCAGGAAAAAAGTCACATTTAAAGACGTGGCGGGAGTCAAGGAAGCCAAGGAAGAACTCAGAGAAATCATAGATTTCCTTAAAGACCCTAAAAAGTTCCAAAAATTAGGCGGCCGTATTCCCAAAGGAGTCATCCTGGTCGGTTCTCCGGGAACAGGAAAGACTCTTCTGGCAAGAGCCGTAGCAGGAGAAGCAAACGTCTCCTTTTTTTCAATAAGCGGTTCCGATTTCGTCGAGATGTTTGTTGGAGTCGGCGCCTCCAGAGTACGCGACCTTTTTGAACAGGGTAAAAAACAGGCCCCATGCCTCATTTTTATCGATGAGCTTGATGCCGTGGGACGTCACAGAGGAGCCGGACTCGGAGGGGGCCATGATGAAAGGGAACAGACCCTCAACCAACTGCTCGTTGAAATGGATGGTTTCAATGCGAACGAGGGCATCATCCTTATTGCGGCAACGAACCGTCCGGATATTCTGGACAGCGCTCTGCTGAGACCGGGAAGATTTGACCGGAGAATCGTGGTAAACATGCCCGATGTTAAAGGAAGAGAAGACATCTTGAGAGTCCACGTCAGAAATATTCCATTAAGCGATGACGTGAATCTTTCTGTTCTTGCCCGATCAACTCCTGGATTTTCAGGAGCTGACCTCGCTAATCTGGTCAATGAAGCAGCGCTCCTTGCCGCCCGCTACAACAAAGAAAAAGTGTCCATGAAAGACCTCGAAGCCTCTAAAGATAAGGTTCTTATGGGAGTGGAAAGAAAGAGCATGATTATAAACGACGAAGAAAAAAAGACGACCGCTTACCATGAAGCAGGTCATGCTCTTGTGGCGCTTCTCATTCCGGAAGCAGATCCCCTGCACAAAGTCACTATCATCCCCAGAGGAATGGCGCTGGGGCTTACGCAGCAGCTTCCCCTCGACGACAGATACATCTGTTCGCAGGAATATCTTGAAGCCCAACTTTCGGTATTGATGGCGGGAAGAGCGGCAGAGAATATGTTTCTCAATAAAAGCACCACAGGTGCGGCCAATGACTTTGAGAAATCCACTGAAATCGCCCGCAAAATGGTTTGTGAATATGGGATGTCATCCCTAGGCCCTTTGACCTTCGGTGAAAAGGACGATATGATCTTTCTCGGAAAAGAGCTGTCTACGGACAGAAACTATAGTGAAAAAACGTCTCAACTCATTGATGAGGAAGTCAAAAAAATAGTGGAAAGGAATTTAAAAAGAACCATAGACCTGCTGCGGAACCACAAAGATGTCCTAAAAAACATAGCAGAGGCCCTTCTAAAAAAAGAGGTCCTGACATCCAAAGAAATCGAAGCGTTTTTAAACGGAAAAGATCCAAAAAAAGCAAAAAAAGCATCTTCCCAAAAAAAGAAAAAACAAAAAGAAACGCCGGCAAAAAATAAAAGAGAAACATCAAACTAAATTTAAAAGTGAGAAAAGAATATTCGCTTCGAATCAAAGGAAGGGACTACACCATGGGCCGGAGAACCTGGCTTATGGGAATTCTTAATGTCACTCCTGACTCTTTTTCAGACGGAGGCATATACCTGGATAAGAAAAGCGCTGTCCAAAAAGGGCTTCAACTCATCAAAGACGGTGCTGACATCCTTGACATCGGGGGAGAAAGCACAAGACCCGGATCCCATCCCGTAACCGCTGAGGAAGAGAAGAGAAGAATCTTACCTGTTATTTCTGAGATAAGAAAAAAAACAGATGCCTTGATTTCCGTGGATACCACAAAATCCGAAGTCTTGAAATCTGCTCTGGACGCCGGAGCTGATATTCTCAATGATATAAGCGCAATGCGCTTCGACCCCAAAATACTCGGACTGGCCTCAAAACAAGACATCCCTGTTATCATTATGCATATGAAAGGGACACCCAGGAGTATGCAGGAAAGCCCGGAGTATGACAATGTCATACAAGAGATAAAAACGTTTCTGAAGCAAAGGATCACAGATGCATTAACCGCAGGCATAAAGAAGAACAAAATCATTATTGATCCCGGCATAGGATTCGGGAAAAGACTAAAGGATAATCTCAAGATCATAAGCAACCTCAGCGCATTCAGCGAACTGGGATTCCCCATATTAATCGGTGTTTCGAGAAAATCCTTCATAGGAGACCTGCTGAACCTTTCTCCTGAAAAGAGAATCGAAGGGACCATTGCCTCCTCTTTGATCAGCATCCTTCAAGGAGCTCACATCCTGAGAGTCCATGACGTCTCTTCGCTAAAAAAGGCAGTGATTGTGGCTGAGGCCATAATGAAGGAGGGAGTTTCAAACCAATTTTCAGAAGAAAGAGGAAAGGATAGAGTGCTGCATGCTGGCTGAGGTTTTATCAGAAGTTGCAACCGCTATTAAGGGATTTACGCTTGCCGACTTTCTGGATATCCTGCTTCTGACCTTCATACTCTATTCCTTTTTCAGGCTCATAAAAGATACCAGAGCTTATCAAATGGCCATCGGCCTGGGAATCGTCATTATCCTGTATCTTATCACTCAATGGGGAAATCTCCTTGTCTCACACAGGCTTATCAAAAGTTTTATCTCTTATTTGATCATCGCTATCATTGTCCTTTTTCAGGGTGAAATAAGAAGGCTTCTCACATCAATTGGTTCAAGGTCGATCATAAAAAAAGAAAAAAACCTCACATTCGAAGACCTGTTCCAGGCTGTTGATTACCTGGCTCAAAATAAAATAGGCGCTCTGATTGCTCTTGAAAAAGAGATCTCTCTGGAGAGCTATGCCTCAAGAGGGGTGCAAATAAACGCGCAGCTCTCAAAGGACCTAATAGTCAGTATATTTTTCCCCCATAACCCTCTCCACGACGGAGCTGTGATCATAAGGGAAGATAAGATACTGGCAGCCGGATGCCTTCTCCCCCTTCCTGCCACACACAAGCTCGGCAAGCAGTTCAAAACCAGAACCCGTCATCTCGCTGCTCTCGGTCTTGCCCAGGAAACAGATGCTGTCATCATTGTGGTCTCAGAAGAGACGGGGACCATTTCCCTGGCCGCTGAAGGATTACTGGAAAGGGGTCTTGATAAAGCCCAACTCAAAGAAAGCATGCAAAATTATTTCATATAAAAAAATGAAACCAAATATAAAAAAAATATTTACAAAAAATCTCGGGCTTAAGATCTTCTCTTTTTTGCTTGCATTGATTTTATGGTTCTTTTTAATCCCTGAAGAAAAGAGATTTTCTGAAAAGAGTCTGAATGTGCCGCTTGAACTTCACAACATTCCATCAAATATAGAACTTGTCGAAAGACCGATTCAGACTGTTCATGTGACTGTACGCGCACCAGAGAGGCTTATCAATCAAATTTCCTCGGCTAATGTCCATGCCGTACTGGACCTAAAAAGAGCCTCCACAGCCCAGCAGGATTACACACTCAGCCAAAGCATGGTGAGCATACCTGACGGGGCAGAGGTTAAAGAAATCTCTCCCAGCCTGGTCAATCTTAAATTCGAAAACAGCAAAGAAATGATGCTGTCCATAAAGCCTGACATCTACGGCGAACTGCCGCCCGGCTATGTTCTTAAAAAAACCGAAGTCGAACCCTCTGAAGTGCTTGTTAAAGGCCCTGAAAGCAAAATCAACAAAAATGAGGCTGTCCGAACCAACCCTATAGATATATCTGGTTTCACGCACACCACAGCGGTTGAAGCGGACCTGATCACACCTGCCCCGGAACTGACGATTTTAGGCTCAAATACCACAGCTCTTGTGAAACTGCTCATCCAGAAAAAGGAGACATAAAAGTAATCCGAATAAAAACCCAAATGAACAGACTTTTCGGTACTGACGGGATAAGGGCTGTAGCAGGAAAATATCCTCTTGATTACTCCACAGTCTATCAAATAGGAAAAAATCTTACAGATCTGCTGAAACAGGAGAACCTTTCCCCCTATATTTTGATCGGACGCGATACCCGTTCATCAGGAGAATGGATTCAAAAAGCCCTTTTCCAGGGAATAAGAGACTCCAGAGGAAAAGCTGTATGTGCGGGTGTGATTCCCACTTCCGCCATTGCTGTGCTGAGTAAAATAAGATCGTTTTCTTCGGGCATTGTCATTTCCGCTTCTCATAATCCTTATGAATACAATGGTATCAAGATATTTTCCTCAGAGGGAATAAAAATAAAAGATTCTTTTGAACGGAAACTGGAAAGCCTTATCACAAAACCGGGAGGGAAAATAATCCCAGACAGTTCAGTGCCCTTGCCCAGTAAAGAGCTGAAAACAGAATACATGAAATTTCTCAAAAGCAAGTTTCCCTATAAAAGCCTTTCTCAGGGAATAAAAGTCGCTGTTGACTGCGCCAATGGAGCGAGTTCTAACATAGCGCCTGACTTATTCTCTAACCTGGGTTTCAACACCCTGCCCATAAATCACCGACCGGACGGAAAAAATATTAATTCAAACTGCGGTTCATTATTCCCGAACACGCTCGCAACCAAAGTACTGGAAGCAAAAGCAGACCTGGGAGTCGCTTTCGACGGAGATTCGGACCGGGCTATATTCGTAGATGAGAAAGGAAAGGTCTTAAACGGGGACCACACTCTTTTTATCCTATCCAACCATATGAAGGAAAAGGGATTGCTGAAATCAAATAAGATAATAGGGACGGTCATGAGCAATCTGGGTCTGGAAAAGACCTTAAAGGAAATCGGGCTCCAGCTTATACGGACTGATGTGGGCGACAGATATGTCTATGAGGAAATGCTCAAACAAAACAGCAATCTGGGTGGAGAACAATCAGGGCATACCATAATCCTCAACGACTGCCCTACCGGAGACGGTATACTCACCAGTCTGAAAGTCATCCAGGCAATGATCCTTAAAGACCGCCCTTTATCTGATCTGCACTCAGGACTCTATGAATACCCACAGATTCAAAAAAATGTTAAAATATCAAGAAAGGAAGACTTTGGAAACTGTCCGGAGATCATGAAAGCTATACAAAAAGCCGAGCATGAGCTTATGGAAAAAGGCCGGGTCAATGTCCGTTACTCGGGAACAGAACCTGTAGCAAGATTGATGATAGAGGGAGAAAATAAGGAACAAATAGAAAAGCTCGGCCAAATGATTGCGGAATCGATTTCCAAAGAATTAGCTTAAAGGAGTCCTTTTATGAGACTATCTGTAAATATAGACCATTTTGCAACATTAAGAGAAGCACGGAAAAGTAAAGTCCCAGAGCCTGTTTTAGCCGCACTTCTGGCTGAACAGGCAGGCGCCTCGGGTATTGTCTGTCACATTCGAGGCGACAGAAGGCATATCAGAGAGAGGGACCTGCGCCTTTTAAGGCAGAGCATAAAGACAAAGCTGAATATAGAAATGGCTGCCACTGAAGAAATGAAAAAGATTGCTCTAGATATTATACCTGACACTGTCTCCCTGGTGCCTGAAGAGGAGCACGAGATCACGACTCAAGGCGGACTGGATGTCATCAAAAACAAAGAAAGGATGGCCCCTCATATCCGCAGCCTCCAGCAGAAGCGAATCAAGGTCAGTATTTTTGTTGACCCTTCTGAGGAACAGATTAAAACATGCGCTGAACTAAATGTTGATTTGATTGAAATAAATACCGGCAGGTATGCTGACCTTGAAGCGGGTGCTGAAAGAAACAAGGCGGAGAAGGAGATTGCAAACGCAGCCAAAACAGCACATAAGCTGGGTCTTGAAGTGCATGCTGGTCACGGTCTTGATTATTGGAACATCCGTCCCATAGCCGCAATCCAAGAGATCAAAGAATTCAGCATTGGATTTGCTATCATCGCAAGAAGCTCGATTGTGGGCATTGAAAAAGCAGTCAAGGATATGCTTCATCTTCTGGAATGATAAAAATCAACATAAATAGAGGAGTCATCCCATGGATGTGAAAATAAACCTTGAACGCCTGAAAAACAACTTGATGGAACTTTCCAAAATAGGGAAAGACCCTAGCGGAGGGATAAGCCGCCCTTCATTCAGCAAGGCTGACCTGGAAGCACGGGAATGGCTCAAAGATAAAATTTCCTGCGCCGGTCTTTGTGCAAGCCAGGACGGGGCCGGGAATATTTTCGGTACTTTAGAAGGAAAAGGCAAAACAGTCATGACAGGCTCCCATATCGACACAGTCATAAACGGAGGTATGTTCGACGGCACGGTTGGTGTGCTTTCAGCCCTTGAATGCCTTCAGAGAATTAAGGAAGAAAAAATAAATCACACCAAACCCTTATCAATGGTTTCCTTTACTGATGAAGAAGGCAATCTGGCCGGAGATTTTTTAGGCTCAAGAGCCTTCACCGGATTGATTGAGAGAGAAATTCTGGAAAAAGGAAAGACTCAATTCGGCCCTCCCTTAAAAACTATCCTGGAAAACACAGAGTTCAGCATAGATTCAATCATGAAAGCAAGTGAGCAAAGGCCTCAAATCGAAGCTTTTATAGAAATACACATTGAGCAGGGCCCTTTACTTGAAACAGAAGATAAATTCATAGGCGTCGTTGAAAATATTGCGGGGAAAAACTTATGGACCTGCCTTTTTCAGGGACAAGCCGGTCATGCGGGCACTACTCCTTTTGAACTCCGTCATGATGCGTTTTTAGGCCTGGCTGACTTTGCGCTTAAAGGAACCCAATATGTAGCCAAAGAACACTATGGAAGTATGCTCACAATAGGAAATGCTCATATCCATCCCGGCTCATTCAGTATCATCCCAGACAGGGTCGAATTTTCTCTTGACTTTAGAAGCCAATCCAGCCAGACACTTAAAGAGATAGAAAAAAGAGTGCTGGGATTTGCGAAAGACATATCTCTTTCACGGGGACTTTATTTTGACTATAAAGTCATTGATAAAACTGAACCGGTCAAAACCTCAGCCCGTCTCAAAGAACTTATGATAAAATTTTGCAAGGAACTGGATTATTCCTACATGACTCTTAACAGCGGGGCAGGACATGATGCGCAGATCTTAAATTCTGTTTCTGATACCGGGATGATATTCATTCCATGTGAAGATGGAATAAGCCACTCACCGCAGGAAGGAATCAAATGGGAAGACCTGGAAAAGGCGGCGAACGTGCTGTTAAGAGTTTTGTTAGCTCTCTCTGCCTAGGCCCGGCGTTTAGCTGAATTCAAATAACATTTCCTTGGAGGAGAGTATGCGGTACCAAAAACAATCAATTATACTGGCTGCGGCCCTTATGGTTTTCGTAAGCCTTTCATGCCAGGAACCATATGAAGAAGAAAACATATTTTACCCTTACTGGCATCAACGTGTTTCTTTATTTAAGATGCTTCCTAATTCAGAAAATGAGATCATTTTTTTAGGAGACAGTATAACAGACGGATGCAACTGGGGTGAGATGTTTCAAGATAAAAGAGTTATTAACAGAGGAATCAGCGGGGATCTCACATCCGGAGTTCTTCACAGACTGGACGAAGTCGTAGAATCAAAACCATTAAAGATCTTTTTGATGATAGGGATAAATGACCTTGCAGATGGAAAAATTGAAAGAGAAGTGGTGTACAACATCGAACAGATTGTGAAAATCATCCATAAAAAAACACCGGATACAGAAATCTATCTTCAAAGTCTGCTTCCAGTCAATAAGGACTATACAATTTTTGAAAATCACGTCAATAAAACAGAACAGATAATCAGAATAAACAGGGCCTTAAAGAATTTCTCTAACGCAAATGACATCACATACGTAGATTTATATTCCCTTTTTGTGACAAAAGACCAAAAACTCAATCCGGATTATACAAACGACGGCCTGCATTTGACAGGAGCAGGCTACCTTGTTTGGAAATCAGCTGTTGAAAAATATATCAATTGATTTGAGTGAATTGACTCATACTATCTATTTTTCAAAATCCTCAGGTTCCGGCTTATAGCTGCGCATTTTCTTTTTTTCGGACTGCTTCTTTTTTTCCTCCAGCATTTTTTCTTTAGCTCTCTTGGATCGCTTTCTTTTTTGACGCCGCAGCTTTTCAATCCTCTGCTGCTCCCTGCTCTTCTTTCCCAGAATCATGGATTCGATCTTATCAGCAATAAGCCTTCTCGCCAGAAATCTGTTTATGGACTGCTGTCTTTCCTTTTGACACTTGACTTCAAGCCCCGTGGGAATGTGTTTTAAATAAACACAGGTGGCCACTTTATTCGTCCGCTGCCCTCCTTTCCCGCTTGAACGAATAAAATTCTCTACCAGGTCCTTTTCATAAATCTTCAGCCTTTTCATCCTTCTGCGCAGAGCTCTTTCCTTTGACTTATTAACACCAAAAGAAAGTTTTTCAGCCATGGTATCTTCTTTACCTTTATGACTCGGTCCGCCTGTTATTATTCTAACCTTTTTGCCCCCCGATGTTAAGAAAGGGAACATGCCCGAAAAAACAAGACACGTAAAGAGAGCCTTCCTACAGAAAACATATTATGTTAATATACTTTTATGAGTCAGTTAACAATCATATTGACCCTCATATTTTCTCTTTTGACTCCTCAATCAAACACAGTCTTTAAAAAAATTGAAAGAGCCTTCCTTCAAAACAATGCCTCTCAGCTCTATCTTCTTTTCCCCTCGGGGAACCATATCAACCTCTCCTTTCCAGAACCGATCTCTTTTTCCGACCAACTCACTGACCAGCAGGCTTATTTTCTTTTCCAGAAGATTTTTTCAAACTATCCGACCTTTGAATTCTATTCGCTGTCAGAAGAAAGAGAGCTGCAGAACGACAATACTATTTTTAAATCAAGGTGGTCTTTTAAGGATAAAAACAACAACAACCAGTATGTTTATCATGTCTTTTTCCTATTGAAAAAATCAGAAAAAACCGGCAAAAAAAAGCCTGAAAAATGGAAAATCATAGAAATAAAAGCAGCAAGGATTTGAACAAAAGTAAAGACAAACAAAAAAACAGAGTTCTGCTTATCAGCTTTCTCACATCAACAGCCCTTTGTGCTGTTCTCTTCCTCCTATGGCTGGCTTATCCGATATTGATCTCTTCGGACTATAATGAAAAAAGCTTTGACCGGCTGCGAAACAAATCTCATGCCATAAAAACGGAATTTTCTTCCATTATCAATCAAGTTCTCAGCAAACATGATATCCTGGAGAGCACAGCTCTGCCGGACGAAGAAGAAAAAATCTTCACTTTTTTTGAAAAATTTCAAATAAACAAAAGCAAAGAGGGAATAGCTTATTATGATGCATCAAAACAGCTTAAAACATGGGATGGTAAAGTCATAAACATCCAGCAAATTCTTTTTTCAGATAAAAATGAATCCTTTCAGGAAAAACAAACATTCTTAATAAAAAACAAAGCATCCGTATATGTGGTCTCTGTTAATAAGGACAATAAAGGGAATTCTGTCGTCTTTTATTATTTGCTGGCGTTTTTACCCCAGTTTAAAGCCCAGTATCTGCAGGAACATCATTTTCTTAAAAACCGTTTAATGGCGGACTGCAAAATCGATTACTGGGATTTCAGGGATGATATATCCGGTTTTGAAAGAATCTTCAATAAATACAATGATGAGTACATAGGACAGCCGAGACTCCAAAATGAGATACAAACCATATTTTTCCCCCTGAGAAACGAACAAGGTCAAATAATGGCCACGGTTACTCTCAGTTCGCCTCCCCTGACCTCAATCATCTCCAGCCAAAAACAGAACATATGGCTGGGATTTTATCTTCTCTCAATTCTGTCTCTAATTTTTCTTCTGATATACATAATAAGACGTTCCCGGCTTTCCAAAAAATTCAATCCGATCCAGAAAATTACTGTCATCATGATCATGATCGCTATCCGCCTGATTTTTCTTCCCATAAGCAATCTTGAACCCGTTCAATCCCTGACGATTTTTTCCCCGGACTCAGCGAGTTTTATCTCCGTGGATAACCTCACAAAATCACCTGCAGATATATTTTTAACCTCTCTTTTCCTTGCATCCCTACTTGTCTTTCTGCTGTCTTTGTTCAAAAAATCCATCAAAAATCGGAACCAAAAGATATCGACTCCATTAAGCATTATCTTGAGCTTTTTATCCTCTGTATTATCCGTATTTCTTATCTTTCTTTTACATCAACTGATTTACAGGCTGGCCTTCAACACAAAGCAGGCACTGTTGAGTCTCTCTATACAACCCAGCTTTATTCTTCTCCATATAAGCATCATTCTCTTTATCTTCAGTTTCTTTGTCTTGAGTTACATAGCTGTGAAGACGGCCTGTTTCCTTTCTCCAAACAAGCTTATCCCTTTTACAGCACTGCTTGTCACAATGTGCGCTTATGTTATTATTTATCAAGGGAAAAATCCCGCTCTTGTCTTTGGCCTTCAAGCAGCTGTCCTGTTTCTCCTTTTTGCTCTGGTTTTTTCCCCCGGTCTCAAAAAAAGAAAAGAGTTTCTGTTTTCATTCTTTGTGATATCAGTTCTTTTTATCTACTCCTCTCTTCATTTCATAAGCGTAGATAAAAAGAAAGCTATTCTAGAAAACTCTCTAAGATACACTGTCACAACACAGGAGGACTGGGCCGTATTCCTCATTCAAGAATCAATACAGGAAATAAATGAAAATCAAAACCAGATACTGTCTTTTTTCCATCACTATAATCCTCCGGAAATGGCTGCCTCTCTCTGGGAAAGGACTCTCATCTCAAAATTCAACGGGTACTCAAGTTTAGAGATGCTCAGCCCAAATGGAAACATCAAATCCAGATTCTCCCTAAATGTCCCGAATCTGCAAAATGGAGTCAACCTTCCTTTTAGCAAGAACTGGACCATCATAAACCAGAGTGTTCTGTTTTTAGGAGAGGAGAAGCGGTTTCTTACCGGCTATAAAGACTGGATGGAAAACGATCAGATTGTAGGAAGGACCATCCTTTCACTCTCTGTCGGACACGAGATGCTTCCTTTTCTTCATTCTGCAAATCCTTATTTCGAGCTCACAAGAGCCACATCCATTCCTTCTCTAAAACATATCAACCTGGGTTTTGCTGTTTTCAATGCTCAAGGCAAACCAGTATTCAATCCGAATAATATTTCTAAAGGTATCCCCTCAGAATACCTGGATGAGATCCACTCCTCAGATCAACCTGTTTGGGCTGTTTTTTCAGATAAAGGAAAAAAATACAAAAGCATCTATTTTGTTGAGGGAGACTCTATTTATTCACTTTTCACGCCTAAGAAATCTTTTGTGACCCACTCAGTCGAATTTTTGGTTATATTTTTTTTCTATCTTCTCTTTTTGTCAATCGCTTCCCTCGCCTATTTTTCTGTCACTCACAAAAAAAAGCTTAAAAATCCTTTTTGGTCTTTCTCTAACCGGGTCTATATATCATTTATCGCTGTGTCTCTTCTCCCTCTTCTTCTGTTCTCTCTTTTGACCAGGAATTTCTTTTCACAGATTTTCACACAGAAGATAACCGAAGAGGCAGAAGTTCAGGCAAAATTCGCCAACAGTGTCATGGAGGATTTTATTTTTTTTCAGCAGGAAGAAGAGCTGAGCGTGACCATTCCTCCGGATGAAATGGTCATGTGGATCAGCTCGACCATATCAAATGACGTAAACCTTTATGCAAACGGGAAACTGGTTTCTTCAAGCCATAGAGAATTTTTTGACTACGGTATCCTTCCTGAACTTATTGACGGCAATATATATTATAAGGCCCGATACGAGAACAATCCGTTCTACACTCAGATCCAAAAAATTGGAGAATATTCTTTTCATACTCTGACTATTCCTTATGAATATCAGGACTCTTTCTTTTTGATTTCTCTCCCATTTCCCCTTGAACAGGAAGAAATATCAGCATTTTCTTATGAACTGTTCGAATTCCTTGTGTTTATTTCATTTTTCTTCATATCTGCTGTCCTCGTTGTTGCCAAAGGAATAGGAGATATGATCCTCAATCCCATCAAAAGACTCCTCTCAGGAACCAGAGAAGTCAGTTTAGGAAACCTTAAAGTGTCCATTGATTACAAGAAGAAAGACGAGATGAAAAATTTGATCAACGGCTTCAATACAATGGTCAAAAGTCTTAGAAAACACCAGCAGGAACTTGCAGACATCAGTAAAAAAATAGCATGGGCTGAAATGGCCAGAAAAGTGGCTCATGAAATAAAAAATCCGCTGACTCCGATACAGCTGTCCGCCGAACACCTCCTGACAGTGTATGAAGACAATAAAGAGGATTTTGAAAAAGTACTGAAAGAATCAACATCATACATAGTCACAGAAGTGGATAATCTGAGAAAAATAGCCCAGGATTTCTTAGAAACAGCAAAAAAAGCCTCTCTGCAAAAGGAAATCTTAGATCTGAAAGAAACAATAAAAGAGACCATAGAACCCTATAAAAACATTTTATCGAAAAGAATCACATTTAAAGAAACATACCAAAAACAGGACCTGTTTTTCTTCGGAGACAAAGCAAAAATAAAAACAGTTTTCAGAAACATCCTTACCAATGCCATTGAATCCATCAAAGGCAAGGGAGTAATCGAGATCAAAGCTTCTTCCAAGAACAATGAAATCCATCTTGAAATAAGCGACACCGGACAGGGCATCAAAAAAAATATGCTGGATGCGATCTTTGAGCCCTATTTTTCAACCAAGGAAGGAGGCACAGGATTAGGGCTTCCTATTGCTAAAAAAATACTTGAAGACCATGGTGGAAACATCAAGGCCTCCCCGAACACACCTGCAGGACTGAAAATAACCATAAAACTGAAAAAAACAAAGCCTGGTAATTGACCTGGATTACTCTTTTTCTTCCTTCAGCTCAATGAGCACTCCATTGAGATTATCCGGATGCATAAAAATAATACGGCTCCCACCGGCTCCTGAGACAGGGTTTTCCTGAACAAAGCGGACTCCTTTTTTCTTGAGTTCCCTGACCTTAAGGTCCAGGTCATCCGTTTTGAAACAAATGTGGTGGATTCCTTCCCCGTGCTTGTCTATGAATTTTCTTATAGGGGTTTCACTTCCCAGCGCTTCAAGAAGTTCAATCAAAGGCCCCTCATCAAATTCCAGCGTCACCGCTTTTACGCCTCTCGTTTTTATTTCTTCTATATCTCCCTTTTTAAATGTCAAATACTGCCCCCACCTGTTAAGGCTCTTTTGAATGTCATTGACCGCAATGCCTATATGATGTATTTTTTCCGCCATTTATGAATCCTTTAACTTTTGGATAAAATCATCAGCTATCGTATAAGGATCTGTTTCTCTTCTAAAAATCTGATCAACATAATCCTCAAGTTCAGCTTCTTTGATGCCGAAGTCGAACAACTGATAGATCTTTTC
Source organism: Candidatus Aminicenantota bacterium (assembly GCA_021162615.1). Classification (GTDB taxonomy): domain Bacteria; phylum Acidobacteriota; class Aminicenantia; order Aminicenantales; family Aminicenantaceae; genus WJMT01. The sequence continues at coordinate 14,084 of JAGGYH010000111.1, read as the reverse complement.
GCTAATGATGTCCTTCAACATCCATAAAATCAGCCTTTTTTTTCTCGCCGTTTTCATCTTCTCTTTCTGCCCCGACGAGATGTTCTCTATGTGCTTGACCAGAGAATCAACGTTTTCCCCTGTAGTGGCCACGGTCTTAACTATGGGGGGAATTTCTTCCTTATTCAGCCCCAAATCCAGCATGGCTTTTAAATGCTGTTCGGTCCTCTCTGTTTCAGGGGAGTCTGCCTTATTAAGAACAAATATATCAGCAATCTCCATGATTCCCGCTTTAAAAATTTGAATATCGTCTCCGGCTCCGGGTGTCAGTATCACCAGTATCAAATCCGCAAGTTTAACCACCTCGACTTCATCCTGTCCGACCCCCACTGTCTCCACAAGTATAACATCCTTGCCTCCGGCCTCAAGGACAGTGATGGCCTCGCTCGACGCTTTAGAAAGCCCCCCCAGGTGTCCTCTGGTAGCCATGCTTCTTATGAAAACATCTTTATCTGCACTGTGGCGCATCATGCGAATCCTGTCACCCAGGATAGCTCCCCCGCTAAAAGGGCTTGTAGGATCAACGGCAATGATGCCTATCTTTTTTTGTTTTTCTTTGAAAACATTTACAATCTCATTCACCAAGGTGCTTTTGCCAGAACCTGGGGCTCCGGTTATCCCTATGACGATTGATTTGCCGGAATAGGGAAAAATTCCCTTTAGAATTTCCTGCGCACGACTATCTCTATCCTCAATCAGGGAAATAGCCCTGGCCATGGCCTTAGGACTGCCTTTTAATATTTCTTTGACGATATTCATTTTTCTCTCAAATATCCATTATAACAAAACCAGGAACCAGTTTGCTTTCTTATCACATTCTTCAGCCAGAGGCTTAATTTCCTTTACGGCAAAGTTGCTTATAGACTCTTTTAACATCTTTCCAAGTGCCCATATTACTTTCAAAAAAACCATTAATCAAGGACTTATCCTGACCTCTTCATAAAAAAATGGCGGTGTTCATTTTATTGCACCAATCTCGACTTGGGAATAATCCAGGATTGATTTGACATATAAGGCAAAATCATCTACATTGATATCCATTATGTCCGGATTATTCAAAGTCATTTTTTATGCACTGATTGCTTATTTGATATACATCGTCATCAAAACCTACCAGTCATTGAAACGCATAAAAAAGCCTCCCCAAAAGCCAAGCTTAAAGCCCGGCATCATGGTCAAAGACCAGATCTGTAATACGTATCTTCCGAAAGAGGATGCCATAAAAGAAATATACGAGGGAAAAGAATATTACTTTTGTTCAGATGAATGCCGGAATAAATTTCTCGAATCCAGAAAGAAAAAATAAAAGCAGCTAAGGGGCCAGACTCCAAGAATCTATGGTCACCGTATCCTCAAGACTGATTTGCTGGTGTTCAAAAGAGGCAGGAACCATATAGGAATCCCCTTCTTCCAGTATAATCTCCTCTTTCTTTCCCTTGTTTTCTATAATGACTTTTTGCTTTCCTTTAATAAGGACCGTCACCTGTTCATAAGAGTGCCTATGAGGGGGGACTTGAGAGCCTTTCTTATAATCAAATCGAGCCATAAGAATATCTTTTCCACACGCAAGAGTCGTCCGAACAACACCTTTAAAGACCTCCACACTCGGGTGATTTTTTTTTGCGTGTTTAAACATGGCTTCTCCTCTTTTGCATTGGGACTTGACTGTATGTCCGCCATAAAAACCTACCATGTGATACGAAAATCACTGTACTCTCCTTTATATTCCTGCCATTCAATCTCAACATCATCCACCCGTGCCATTTGGGGCCCTTGTCTGAGCTTCCCTATCATCTGATTGATTTTATCTTTTTCTCCCTCTGCAAGGACCTCGACTGTCCCGTCAAATACATTTTTAACCCATCCTGTCAATCCCAAGGATGAGGCCCATCTCTGTGTAAAATCACGGAAGAGAACTCCCTGAACACGTCCTGAAATGAGTATCCTTGCTCTTTCCATCATCTTTCGTTCATTATACAAAAATAACATCCAATCGTAAAGCTTCCCTTGAAAACAACCATCCCCGATTGTTTATGAGTCAAGCCTGGTGATCACTCAGTACTTTCCTTCTCTATGGAAGTGAAAACTTTATCTGCTTTGTCCACGATTTCCTTTGAAAACCGAACTCTTTGTCTTGATGCTGCTTCCAGATTGATGAAAAGGCTTGTTTTTTTCATATACTGAAAAGGAATATCAGCCGGGCTCTTTCCGTTTTTTATCTCATAAGCCATTTCACCGGATTTATATCCCATATCAAAAAAATCCCACCCCAATGCCGCACAGGCTCCCTGTTCCGCGGAAACCGGAAATCCTCCAAACAACGGCACTTCGTTATCAAGAGCAACCTGAGCCACAGCCTCAAACGACTCATTGATGGTATTATCGGATATCTGATAAATCGCATCCACTCCCCTGCTGACCAGGAGCTGTGAGGAGAGCAGGACTTCGCTTGAATTGGCTATCGCTACAGCCTCGACTTCCAGACCTAATTCGGCTGCGCTCTCCCGGGTCAACTCAAGATAATATTCAGAATTTAATTCCGAAGGAGTCCAGAGTGTCCCTATTTTTGAAGATTCTGGCAGGACCTTCTTTAAAAAATAAAGTCCTTCCTTTATAGGGCTCCTGGAAGAGACGCCGGTCACATGACTGAGATGTTCTTTTTGAGAAAAGCCGGCTCCAGCTCTATAAGGATTCGCAACGGATGAAAAAACGATATGGATCTCACTCGTCGCATTAAGGGCGGCCTGAAGGCAGGCTGTTGAAAAAGCAGCGATCATGTCAACATCGTCTTTTACAAAATTCTCAGCAATACTGTGAACTTCGGAAATATCTCCCTTTGCGTTCTTCAGTATAAGAGTGACATTTTCTCCATTGACCATTCCATTGTCTTGAAGGCATTTTACAAAACCTTCCACTGCCGTGTTTAAATGAGGAGCATCGTTTACTTGAAATATCCCTATGGTGTAAAGGCTTGCCTTATTGTTTTTTCCGCAACTGAAAAAAACGAAAAGCAAAACAAGTAAAAAAAGGCACGCTCTTTTCATGGGACGATTGTTTGTTTTAGATAACAATGATAATCAAAAAAAAATTTTCAAGCAAGATTTTTATAATAAAAAACCGGCCTCTTGTCAGCACTCTCAGAGGTCAATTCCTGTACCGCAGCACAATATCGGATTGCTTTGCTGATCCATGCTCCTCCAGCCAGTTGGGCCGGGCTTCATTGAATGTCAGCCCTATGTGGTTGATGATAGCTGGCTCCTCTATATCAGCCATCACAAGAGTCTCATCGGATTGGATATAAGTGCAGCGATCGAGATTGCTGCTGACGTTTGATGCTGAAAATGATTTGAAATATTTAAAGCTGTTTATGATTTAATCACATTTTCGGTCTCTAAAGCTATTTTCTTCTCTTCATTAGTAGGCACGACCAGAATTTTCACTCTTGAGTCTTCAGAACTGATTTCTCTTGTCCGGCTGGACTTTACTTTATTTTTTTCCGGTTCCAGCTTGAGACCCAAATCTTCTAAATTTTCACAGCTCATACGGCGTATCTTCGGAGAATTCTCACCTATACCGGCTGTAAATATCACAGCATCCAGGTTTCCGAGTTCAGCGTAATAAGCACCGATATACTTCTTTATCCGAAGAGTGTAAACATCCAAAGCCACAGCCGCTCTCTGGTCTCCTGCGGCGGCTCTTTTCTCTATTCCCCTCATATCATTGATTCCGCAAAGTCCTTTCAAGCCGCTCTTCTTATTTAAAAGATCATCAATCTCATCAATGGATAGACCTAAATTTTTGGACAGGAAAAAAGGGAGGGCCGGGTCAATATCACCCGAGCGCGTTCCCATCACAAGCCCTTCCAGAGGAGTCAAGCCCATGGTGGTATCCACACACTTTCCCTTTTTAATCGCTGACATGCTGGCTCCATTCCCTAAATGAACGGTGATAAGGTTCAAGTCCTGAAGCGGCCTGTTCAGATAAGCAGCGCCTTCCTGTGCCACATATTCATGTGAAGTCCCATGAAATCCGTATCTGCGGACTCTATGCTTTTCATACAGTTCATAAGGAACCGCATAAAGGTAGGCTCTCTTCGGTATAGACTGATGGAACGCAGTATCAAACACAGCTACCTGCGGAGCATCAGGAAATAAAGAACGAGCCACATTGATCCCTGTGAGATTCGGAGGATTGTGCAAGGGAGCCAGAGGAATGTTTTCTTCTATGGCGGAAATCACTTCACTTGTAATAACCGTGGAAGATTTAAAAGCTTCTCCTCCATGGACGACCCTATGCCCCACGGCATCGATCTCAGATTTATCCCTAATGACCCCCCATTCCGGGTCAATAAGAAGGTTGACAATCCTCTCCATGCCCTGCTCGTGATCGTTGATTCTCTCCTTTTCAACCTTTTCTTTTTCCTCCCCATTACTATCCAACAATTCATGCGTTAGAATGCTTGTCTCTTCCCCTATTTTCTCTGCCAGTCCTGCTACCACTGCCTTTTTTTGATCCATATCAAACAACTGATATTTAATAGAGGAACTTCCTGTATTAATCACTAATATTTTCATTTTTATCCTTTCTCTGGAATAGTTCTTGGCAAATTAAGATTTGTTCTCTTTAGCCTGAGCCTGAATGGCGGTTATAGCGACCGTATTAAAGATATCTGTCACAGTGCATCCCCTGCTCAGGTCATTGACTGGCCTGTTAAGCCCCTGAAGGACCGGGCCTATGGCCACAGCTCCGGCTGACCTCTGAACAGCTTTATACGTATTATTTCCTGTATTGAGGTCAGGAAAAATAAACACGGTTGCTCTTCCAGCTACATCACTTCGCGGGAGTTTCGCTTTGGCCACACCGGGATCAATAGCCGCATCATACTGAATCGGGCCTTCGATCTTCAAATCCATAGCATATTTCTTTGCCATTTCCCTGGCTTTTTTAGTGGCTTCTTTGACTTTTTCCACATCTTCTCCAACTCCTGAGTCTCCTGTAGAATAAGAAAGCATAGCCACAATGGGCTGGATATTAAAAGTGACAGCCGTCTGGGCGGATGCGATGGCAATTTCAGCAAGCTGGTCCTCATTGGGGTCAGGATTTACCGCACAGTCTCCATAGACCAACACCCTGTCAGGAAGACACATAAAGAATACGCTCGATATAATAGAAAAACCTTTTTTCGTTTTTATGAACTCAAACGCCGGGCGAAGAGTGTTTCTGGTTGTGTGCACCGCCCCGCTGACCATACCGTCAGCATCTCCTTTATATACCATCATCGTGCCAAAATAACTGAGTTCACTCATAATATCATGCGCATTATCCATCTCCAGACCTTTATGCTTTCTCAGCTCATAATAAGTTTGTGCGTAATCCTCAAATTTGTCATTGTTCGGAACATCCACTATATTGACTTTATCAAGCTGCAATCCTAATTTTGCTATCTTATCCCGTATGACCTTTTCATTTCCCAATAACGTCAGGTCGACCACTTCCCTTCTTGTTAATATCTCTGCTGCCTGTAAAATTCTCTCATCCTCTCCCTCAGGCAAGACGATATGCTGTTTCCGGCTCTGGGCCCTCTTTATAAGCCTGTATTCGAACATCTTAGGAGTCACTACGGATACTTTTGTTTTAATGATTTTTTCTCTCAACTCTTCAAGTTCAACGTTTTTCTCAAAAGCCTCAAGTGCCTGAGCCACTTTAATGGTGTCATCCGGATCTATAACAGCATGGATATTATCGGCCATACGGGCTGTTTCAAAAGTATTTTCCTTCACACTTAAAATGGGGACCTTCTCGTCATAACCTTCGATCAATTTGAGAATTGGTTCCTGCGGTATCAATCCCCCCGTCAAAATAATCCCTGATATGCTGGGCATAGAGGAAGAGGAAAGCGCCGACAGACAGCCAACAATGATATCAGCCCTATCTCCAGGAGTGATGACGATATCTCCATTCGAGACCCTGGTCAGAACATTCCGCAACTGCATGGCCGCTACACCGAATCCCTCCACATGACGGTTCAATTTTACCTGTCCGGAAACAACCCGCGCATTCAGTGCTTTGGCCACCTCCCCGACAGTGGGATACTGAAGGGACTTGATATTAGGAATGCTGAACACAAGACTTTCTTTCACAAGAGGATTGTCTTTCAGCTTAGACACGATCCTCTCCCCTTTTTCAGCTCTGTTCACTATGATAGCCACCACTTTACAGTGTTTTTCAATAAAGGATTCCAAAGAAGTCTCAACTGATCTGATCACACCCTCTTCAGATCTGTTATAGGCATTCGCGGATAAAACCACAGGACATCCCAGGTTGTTCGCAATGTCTGCATTGATGTCAAACTCAAAAGCAGATATGGCCCCTTCAAAGTCAGTCCCCTCGCATAAAACAAAATCATAGTTTTCTTCTAAATATTTATACTTGGTAACGATTTTTTCAATCAGCTCGTCGTATTTTCCTTGAGACAGCATTTCATTGGCTTCATCAGTGGAAAAGCCGTACATCCTATCATAAGGAATATCAAGATGATAATAATCTGAAATCAGATTGATATCATTGTCTATTTCCTTTTTATCTGAATCCACGTAAATAAGAGGCCGAAAAAATGCCACTTTATCCACATTTCTTATGAGCATCTCTGTCAGACCGAGCGAAATGACTGATTTACCGCTTTTTCTTTCCGTTGACGTCACATACAAATTGTCTGCCATATCAATATCTCCCGTAAAAGTTCACATTCAAAGCCTTTTTGTTTGGATTTTATCTCCCCCCATATTTTATCACAGACTTCCTCTGCCCTCCCCATATCCATATCAATCAAGAAGGGTATTTATAACACAAACCTGCTGTATTTTCAATCCAAAAAGGCCCTTGCGAATAATAAAACAAGAGAACAATCCCAGTTTTTTTGCTATGATGGATATACTATGGCGCAATACAATGTGGGCACGGCCGGCTGGAGTTATAAGGACTGGGAAGGGATCGTTTACCCGAGAAAAAAGACATCCGGTTTTCACGCCTTGAGTTATCTATCCCGGTATATTGACTTTATGGAAATCAACAGCACTTTCTACCGGATGCCTGTGTTCAACTTTGCGCTTTCCTGGACAAAGAAAGTCGAACAAAATCCGGACTTCCTTTTTGCCGTCAAGCTTCATCAAGACTTCACACATCAAGGGAAAAAACCCTCCCAAAAACAGGCTGATGAATTCAGATTCGGAATCGAACCGCTTGCGGCAAACAACCGCCTGGGCGCTGTACTCATGCAGTTTCCCTGGTCTTTCTCCCGTTCCATAAAAAACAAGCTTTATCTGGAACGTCTGTTCCATATGTTTCCCGATCTTCCCCTTGCTTTGGAAATAAGGCACAATTCCTGGGATAATCCCGAATTCCTGAAATTCCTTTCCGAGCACAAAGTGGCTTTCTGCAACATCGACCAACCTGTGTTCCGGTCATCCATCAAACCCACTACCTATGCCACAAATCCTGAATTCACTTATGTGAGGCTTCACGGCAGAAACTACAAAAATTGGTTCAAAAAAGATGCAGGCAGGGATGCGCGTTATGATTATCTTTACTCAGATGATGAGCTCAATCAATGGATCACCCGCATAAAAAACCTGGGTGGAAAATCCAAAAAAACATTTGTCGTGACCAACAATCACTACAGAGGACAGGCCCTGACCAATGCCATACAGATAAAAAACAAACTGACAAAACAAAAATTGGATGTGCCCAGAGAACTGGTCGAAATCTATCCTGAGCTTAAAAAGGTCATCAAAGATATTGCTAAAGGCCAGAGCGACCTCTTTAACAAAAATTGAGATTATTCAGCCGTATATTAACCCGGATGACATGAAGGAAGCACAGGCCGCACCTGAATTTCACATCGGCCCGCCTCAAAGGCAAAAAAATGAACGCCGCCATTTTTTTATGAATATGTCAGGTTAATTATATCACCTCATAAATCACCCCTAAAGGTGATTGACCGGTTTCTTTCTAAGATTTAATTTATATATGTTCATCATGAACATACTGGTCAACAGGATGCAAAAGAAGATTCTTATCATTGATTACAACAGGAGATCTTTATCCTCCCTCAAAAATCTTCTGCAAGAGCAGGGATACCAGGTTATAACAGCCAAAGACGGCCTGGAAGGCAAATCCCAATTCTATGAGGAAAAGCCTGACCTTATTATTATGGAACCATTCATTTCCAAGCTCCATGGATTTGACCTTCTCGAAGAAATCTCCGAATCATTCACCAAACAGATAAATCTTCTCATGATGACTAATTTTTATTCTGAAGCGGCCTGTCAGAGCTATGTCCTCAAATATTTCAAAAATTCCGCTTTCATTTCCAAACCGTATAAAGACAAAGAAATGAAATCAAAGGTATCCGAATTACTAAATCAAGATTCGGAAATTTCATTTAAGGAGAAAAGAGATCCGGAAGCTCTTTTGGAAAACAAAGAAACCGAGAAAAAAGCCACAAGCTCCTCGCCTCAGGAAAGACAAAAAAAACTCAGCAGAGAGAAAGAAATTGACAGTCTCTATGAGGAATATGTAGCAAAGAAGAAAGAAAAAACCCAGCAGGCGCACCTCTCAAGTGATAAAGGCAGGGAAATAGATGAGATCCTCAAGAAAAAACTGGCCGATTTCGCCCACCCCCTCAGAAAACAGGGAGCTCCTGTCAAAACATCTATTCAAGAAGAAGAAACTGCCGAAGAAAAAAAAGAAGGGGAAACAATTCAGGAAAACCGGAAAGAAGAAGAAAAGAAACCCGAAGGTCCTGAAAAGGAATACAGGAGGGCTCCCCTGTTCAATGAATATTCTGCAAAAGAAAGTAAAAAAAAGATTCCCAGATGGATCATGTTTGCATCTGGCTCTGCCATTCTGGGATTGGCTCTTATTCTGTTATTAGCTTTTCCCAAAAATTTCTATAAAAAACAGGAAGCCTCTCAGCAATTTTATAAGTCCGGTGCAATAGAGCAAATCGATCCGGATATTGAGGAAACGTCTCCTGCTGCAGCGCCAGTTAGCGTCTCGGAAGAGTATTCTGCCTGGCCTCAGGATTCAAGAGAAGACATCCAGAGGAAAACTCAGATGTCTGGGAAGGAGCCGCCGGCTTCTCCCCAGGCATCTTCTCCATCCGGAGAAGAAAATCAAGATTTGGCTGAAACCCTGATAAAACCCGCAGATACAATCCAGGAAAGCCAGGAGGAGAGCTTCACCCCGCTGCCTCCTCCAGATTTTAAGCAGATCCCCCAGCCCAAAATCGAAGAGTTTACAAATCATGTCTTACCGGAATCCAGGCCTAATAAAGAGGACCAGAAGAGCGGAGATCCAGAACCTGCAGCAGCACTGGAACCTGCACCTGAGAAAAAAATCGAAACAGGGGATATCATTGCTTTAAATGAAGTGGACAGCCCGCCGGAGCTCGTCAAAAAAGTCGACCCGGAATACACTCCTGCCGCAAGAAAGTTTAAAGTGAGCGGAAAGGTGGTGTTGGTCATTTTGATTTCTGAAACAGGGGATGTGATAGAGACCAGAATAGTCCAGGGGATTGAGAATTCATATGGTCTTAATGAAAAAGCAGAAAGAACCGTAAAGAAGTGGAAATACAATCCGGCCGTCAAGAACGGAGTGAAAGTCAAAGTCTGGAAAACAGTAGCCATTTCGTTCGCGGAAAAATAGAGCGGGAGTAAATCCCTATAAACCCGCATAAGGGACAATCAAAAAACAACAAAGAAGGATTGCTCAGATCATTCGTGCAAAGAGAGGAAAGTGCAGTTAAAGATCTTGACGCGCCCGTTCTCACTCCTGCGGATCCTCCCCTGTACATAACAGGCCGGCGGCGAACCAAAACTAACACATTTCTTTGTGCCTACTCCTTCGATCATCCCTGTTTCATCTGAAAAAAGAAAGAAATACGTGAGTCCCTGCCTGACCTTTTTCCTGCGCGCATCCATAACCCGGACCATAAGCTCCACAATCTGTCCGGCCCTGTTTTCCAGGTCTTTGACCCGCAGAACCGGCCTTTTCCCCTTAAAAAGGCTGAGAGCGTCTCCTAAGGGGTCAAATCCCAGAGAGTCAATCAGCATTCTCTCTTTTCGGGGCTCATCTATATCGGGGACTTTTCCGGTTCCTCTGCCGCCTTTATAACCGTTCAGGACCTGCTCTGCCCTTCGGGGCTCCAAAGAGTCCAGCGCCCCTGACTTGACCAGAGAGAAAAGCTCCGCCCTGGTTACAGAGACCCTGATAAGAAAATCATCCAGAGAGAGATAAGGGCCTCTCTGGCGTTCTCCTATTATTTTTTTGGCTGTACTGGTTTTAAGGCGCTTTATGGACAAAAGCCCCACCCTTATACAGGAGTTCTCCACTGTGAAGCGATAATCACTGCGGGCGACATCCGGGGGCAGGATCTTTATCCCAAGCCTTTTGGCTTCCTCTATATAGACAGGAAGACGGTAATAACCTCCACCGGAGTTCAAAACAGCTTTGAGATACGGCAGAGGATGATGGGCTTTTAGATAAACGGACTGATAAGCCATGCACGCATAGGAAACACTGTGAGCTTTATTAAAAGAATAGGAAGAAAATTGTTCCATATGATCCCATATCTTCGCTGTTTCCGTACGGGTGTATCCTCGCTTTTGCGCTCCTTGGAAAAATTTGTCTTTCAAAGCGGGATAGGGCGATTTCTTTTTCAGTGCCCTTCGCAGTGAATCTCCCTGCTCCGAACTCATGCCGGCGACTCTCTCAGCCACCTGCATGACCTGCTCTTCATAAAGAAGAAGCCCCCCGGTCTCAGGAATGATTCTGGAGAGAAACGGGTTATTGGCAGACGATCTGCCCTCACGCGCTTTGAGCACAGCCTGCTTTGCCCCGCTTTGTGTCGGCCCCGGCCGTATCAAAGCTAGGGCCTGGGTCAGCTCAGAGATATCAGCCGGCTTCATCCGGGAAAGCAGATTCATCATGGCCGGACTTTCAACCTGGAAGCATCCTATGGTCTGTGCGCGGGAGAGAAGGAGAAAGCTCTTTTCGTCATCCCATGGAATATTCTTTATGTTCAGCTCTTTTTTCGCCCCTGAAACCGCGGCCAGCCCCCTGACGGAAAGAAGGTCCAGTTTAATGAGCTTCAAATCTTCCACCGCATCCCGGTCAAAATGACACATGATGAGCCCTTTTGCTGATTTCTCCAGAGGAAGGTACCTGCTGACCGGCGGGGGTGTCAAAAGAACACCTCCTACATGAAGAGAAGTTTCGCCGTAGACCGAAGTCAGCTCCGAAGCAGCCCCCCAGATCTCCTTACAGCCGGGCGGAGCCTGATGCTTTCTCAGATAATCAGGCTCCGCAAAATAAGGGACCTTTTTACTGAGCGCTCTCGACTCTGCCGGGGGCCGGCCAAAAGCCCGCGCTGTTTCATAAACAGCGGAACGGGCCCTGTAGTTTTTGAGACTGCATACAAAAGCCGCCCCTGTTTTTCCCTTCCCGTATTTCTCCATAACATACTCCAGCACCCGGTCTCTGTACCTGGAATCAAAGTCCAGGTCAAAATCTGGAGGGTCCTTCCGGCCCTGGTTTAAAAACCTCGCAAAATAAAGGCCGAAATCAACCGGATTGATATGGGAGATCCCCAGAAGATAGGCCAAAAAAGAAGAGGCTCCAGAGCCTTTGAGGTTATAAAGGATCCCCTCCCGCCGCGCAAAACATACCACATCATGGACCACCTGGAAATAAGGACCGAATCCTGTTTTCTCAACCGCTTCCAGTTCCATCCGCGCCCGCTGTCTCTCTCTCCAGTTCAGGGATTTCATGTGCTGCATTTTTTTCATGACCATATCTCTGAATGATTCGGGAAAAAGGCTTTCGGGCAGCCCGGGAACGATGTTTTCCAGAGTGAAACAGCACTTCTGGGCAATCTCAAGAGTTCTACTGAAAAACTCCCTGACTCTGCTGCCGAATCTTTTCAGAGCCAGTTCCTGCTGGAGCGGGCCGAAAAACTTCATCTGGGCCCTCCATTTTGTCCATTCCGGAGGAAAAGGCCGTTTTTTATGAATGGAGTGAATAAGGATAAGCCTTTTCGGATTTTCAATAAACTTCAGAGGGTTTGCCCAGACCACAGGCAGAGAATACACGCCGGCCCAATACACCACCTTCTTAAAGTTTTGAAAATCCGCTCCCAGGTAGAAATCCGGACCGGCCGCGGCCTTGAGTTCCTCCGGAAACTCACTCTCCCCCGCCTGAGGGATATAGACCACCGCAAGGCCCCGGACCTGTTTTATCTCTCTGGTGTTAAAAGTCTCCATCAGATTCCAGTACCCGGTCCGGTTCTTAACAACGAACAGAAGCTTTTTCTTTTGAATGCTCAATTCACAGCCGTACAAGGGAACCACCCCGTTTCTGCAGGCCGCTTCCTTCCAGCGTCCCCATCCGTAAAAAACCTCTCTATCTGAAAGACATGCCGCAGAAATCCCACTGCTTCTTGCCCAGGAAGCCAGTTCATCCGGAAGCACACCTCCTTTTCCTTTGCTGTACACGGAATGAACCCGCAGGGGAACAAACATCACTTTCTCATTGACCTCCAAAAACCATGACCCGTTCCGCAAAAAAATTACAAAAGCCAGAGGCTATTTGGTGAGAGAAGCTGTTTTCAGTATAAAACCGCGTTCCTTTGTGAAGCTGTACACATCTTCCAGCATCTTCTCCCTGGCGGTGAGAAGGGCGCCAAATCCATATTTCTCTCTTACTTCAAAAACAGCTGAACCCAGACGTTCTTTATGGAGAGAATGAGGCTCAAAAAGCGAAAGAGTCCGGCTTCTGACCAGGTCGGAAGCCTTGACTCCCACCAGGCGGAGCGACAAACGGGCCCCCTGAAAAAGCTCTAAAAACAGCTCCCGGGCTATTCGATAGATATCATCCATCTCTTGAACCGGATTCACCAGGAGCCTCCGGCGGACTTCGGTCTTAAAATCAGACCACCTGACTTTGACCTCTATGATATGGCTGAAACAGCGTTCCTTTCTCAGAGCCAGACTCAAACGGTCACAAAGATAGGCCAGGTGAGCCAAAAGCAGCCGTCTCTCCCATATATCCTTAAGAAAAGTGGTCTCACGGGAAATCGATTTCTGCTCTCCGGATGACTCCAGAGGCCGGTCATCAATACCATGGGATTGGAGACGGATCTCCTCCCCCCTTAACCCGAAAAGTGTCCTTAGAGCCTCCCGCGGCAGCCCCCATAGGTCTTTGATCTTCCGTATATTGAGCATATCAAGTTCGGCCCGGGCTTTGGAGCCGATCCCGGGAAGAGCCTCTATGGGAAGCTCCTTAAGAAAGGACTCCTCGCAGCCCGGTTTTACTTCCACCATACCCCCGGGTTTGGCTCTGTTGGTTGCCAGCTTGGCTAGAATCTTGTTAGGTCCTACGCCCACGGAAACAGAGAGTTTCAATTTTTCTTCCACGGTCTGCTTTATCTGGGTGACCGTTTGTGAAAACGAGGGATAGAGCGCCCTGCAGCGGCTGAGGTCCAGATAAGCCTCATCCAGGGAAGCCATCTCCATATCCGGAGTGTAGCGTGAAAGAATCCGGTGAAAATTCCTGGAGAAAGAAGCATAGACCCGGTGATTACCCCTTAAAAATATGCCGTTGGGGCACAGCTGATAAGCCTTTTGCAGGGGCATGCCCGAATGCACGCCGTACTTTCTGGCCTCATAAGAAGCTGTAGAAGCAACGCCTCTTTCATGAGGAAGCCCGCCCACGATAATAGCTTTTCCCTCAAGAGAGGGATCCAGAAGCTTTTCCACGGATGCAAAGAAAGCATCGATATCAATATGGACAATACACCGTCTTCTCAATTCTCTCACTCCTTGTTATACTGACCTATTCATAAAAAAATGGCGATGAGCAATTTTTTGTTTTGATTTCAAGGATATGCATACTTTTTACAAAAATGACAACTGAAATATTTTTATTTGTTCTAACTTTCATTTTAATCGCCATTTTTTTACCTTTCAGGCAAGCCGATCTCACTGCAT
>JAGGYH010000080.1 GCA_021162615.1 Candidatus Aminicenantota bacterium | reverse complement strand
TCTGACCCACGGACGGGGGGAGTTACGCAAGCGCCGAGAAAAATGAAGGAGAATGGCGTTAAAAATCTGAAGGGAGCACAGACCATATCTGAATTTCATATCGGCTTGCCTATATGGTAAAAAAATGCTCATCGCCATTTTTTTATGAATAGGTCAGGTTTATTACTTTGAAAAGAAATTTTTTGGTATGCTTTTTCAGTTTATAGGGTGGTACCTAATGGGATGTCCCCATGGTGTTGCCTAAATTGAGAGAAAAGAATAAAATAATCGGTCATGCTGAATGAGATCAGAATAAAGAAAGCTGCCCAGCATAATCTTAAAAACATTGATGTGAACCTCCCGAGAAACAAGATGGTTGTTGTTACCGGACCCAGCGGTTCAGGCAAATCATCTCTTGCCTTTGATACACTGTTTGCTGAAGGCCAGAGAAGATATATAGAATGCCTTTCAACTTATGCCAGGCAGTTCATAGAACAGATGGAGAAACCGGAAGTCGAGTTGATCGAGGGGATATCTCCTTCCATTTCTATCGACCAGAATACCATATCAACAAATCCGCGGTCCACGGTTGGGACCGTCACCGAGATATATGATTACCTCAGACTGCTCTATGCACGGGTAGGCACTCCTCACTGTCCTGAATGCGGGAGGGAGGTCAGCTCCCAGACTTCGGATCAGATATTAGAGAGAATCAAACAAAAAAACAAAGGCCGCACTGTGAGAATCCTCTCTCCGGTGATAAAAGGAAGAAAGGGTGAATATGTAAAGCTTTTTGAAAGAATGAGAAAGAAAGGATTTCTCCGGGTCCGGGTGGACGGAAAATTTTACGAGCTGGAGGGTGAAATACATCTGGCTAAAACTAAAGTCCACAATGTCGAACTTCTCATAGATGAAGTGTCTGTATCAGAGAAATCGGCCCTAAGGATCAAGGAGGCGGCTGACAGAGCCCTGGAAGAATCAGATGGAGATTTGCTTCTTTTAGATGATGAAGGAGATGAGGCTTTTTATTCTTTGAATCTCACATGCCCTTACTGTGAGATCAATCTTCCTGAACTGGAGCCCAGGACATTTTCTTTCAACAGCCCTTACGGGGCCTGTCCGCACTGCAATGGAATTGGATTCCAGACCATGACAGACAGCCGCGGCAATCCTCAGGTAAGTGAAGAACTCTGTCCTTTTTGCGGGGGAAGCCGTCTCAAGAAAGAGAGCACTTGTGTAAAGATAGGAGGCAAGAACATTTTTCAACTGAGCTGTCTTCCAATAAACAGGCTGAGGGAAGAAATCAAAGGGTTTGAGTTTAAAGGAGAAAACCACTTTATTGCTTCCAGGATTCTAAAAGAGATTATGTCGCGTCTTCATATTATTGACAGATTAGGGATGTCCTATCTTCATCTGGCCAGGACTACTTCTTCGCTTTCGGGAGGCGAGGCGCGCCGGATCCGGCTGGCCGCGCAGATAGGCATGCAGCTGCGCGGCGTCCTTTATGTGCTGGATGAACCGACCATTGGCCTCCACCAGAGAGATAATAAAAGGCTTATCTCTCTGCTGAGAGAAATAAGAGACCAGGGCAATTCGGTTGTCGTGGTGGAGCATGATGAACAAACGATACGCTCTGCGGATTACATTTTAGATCTGGGTCCCGGGGCGGGGGAAAAAGGAGGAGAAAAGGTTGCTGAAGGAAATTATAATAGGATAATCAACCTCTATAATTCACTGACATCCGAATATCTAAGGCATGAAAAATTTATCCCCGTCCCCAAGAAAAGGAGGATTCCTGAAAAATGGCTGACCGTAAAAAAGGCTTCAGAACATAATCTGAAAAAGATCGATGTGCCGTTTCCTCTTTCCTCTTTTACGGTTGTAACCGGACTTTCTGGCTCAGGGAAAAGCACGCTGGTCTATGATATTTTGTATAAGAAACTTTCAAATATTTTTCATAAATCAAAAGTTAAACCAGGGGCTCATGATTCCATAACCGGATTGGAAAACATAAACAAAGTCGTGTCTGTTGACCAGAAGCCCATCGGAAGGACTCCCCGCTCCAATCCAGCGACTTATACCGGTTTGTTTACTGAATTGAGAAACCTGTTTGCCATGACTTCTGAGGCAAAAATGAGAGGATACAGACGGAGCCGCTTCAGTTTTAATGTTCCGGGGGGCCGATGTGAGGAATGCCGGGGCGCCGGGTCAAAAAAAATTGAGATGCATTTTCTTCCTGATGTGTATGTCACATGTGACAGGTGCAGAGGCAAACGGTATAATAAGGAAACCCTTGAAGTGTGTTATAAAGGGAAAAGCATTGCTGATTTTCTCGAGATGACAGTGAGTGAAGCTTATGAATATCTGAAGGCCCACCCGAAGCTGAAATCAAAATTGGGAATACTGAAAAGGGTCGGATTGGGGTATTTGCGGCTTGGGCAGCCAGCTCCCCATCTTTCAGGAGGAGAGGCCCAAAGAATCAAACTGACTAAGGAACTGAGCCGCAAAAATACAGGGCGGACTCTTTATATTTTGGATGAGCCCACAACAGGTCTCCATTTTGATGACGTAAAAAAGCTTTTAAACGTACTTTCCGAGCTTGTTGATTTAGGGAATACGGTCATAGTGATTGAACATAACCTTGATGTTATTAAATTTGCGGATTATATTATTGATTTAGGACCAGGTGGAGGAGATAAAGGCGGCCGTATTGTGGCCTCCGGTTCCCCTGAGGAGGTTTCCGAGGAAAAAAAATCTTATACAGGTCAGTTCTTGAAAAAACATTTCAAGGAAATGTAAAATTGATTTGAAATGAAAAAAAAGGAGGAAAAATGAGAAAAAACAAATCATCGTGTTTTACCTTATTGGCCGCATCTTTTGCTTTGATATTTCTTTTTCAGAGCATGCTCATAGGAGAAAAAGTTCTTTCAACTGAGCAGTTAGATGTATTCAAATGGAGAAATATTGGACCATTTACTTTTTCGGGCAGAATCACGGATTTTGCTGTTCCCAGTGGCCAGAACAAGGTCTATTACGTGGCGACAGCATCGGGAGGCATATGGAAGACAGAGAACAGAGGGATCAGCTTCGAACCCATATTTGATGATTATGGAAACATGAGCATTGGAAACATTGAGGTGGCTCCGTCAGATCCGCAGAGAGTCTATGTTGGCACTGGAGAAGCGATGCATGCAAGGTCCAGTGCGCACGGGAATGGGATGTGGAGGTCTGACGATGCAGGGAAAACTTGGACCCATATAGGGCTGGAAGAGACTTATTTCATTCCTAAGATAGCAGTTGCCCATGATAATCCGGATATCGTTTATGTAGCATCCGAAGGAAAACTATATGACAATGAGATGGATTGCCAGAGGGGATTGTACAAAACAGAAGATGGAGGAAAGACCTGGAAACAAATCCTGGATCTTAAGGACCGAGGAATAGGAGATTTTGTCATTGACCCAACGAATTCGGATGTGATCATTGCCGCTGCTTATAAAACCTACAGAAGGACATGGACTTTTATTGACAGACAGCCTGGAAACCATTTTTACAAGTCAGTTGACGGGGGCAGCACCTGGAAAAAATTGACTAATGGACTTCCAATGGATATAAAGACCGGCTGGAACGGTCTGACCATATATCCTAAGGATCCGGATATCGTCTATTTACGAATGGACGAAGAAGTCGACCTGGGTCTGGACCAGAGAGAGAACAGGCAGCTCTACAGAGAGGGCAGTGTTTTCAAAGACGGTTATTATTTCAATAAATTCAAATCTTATAAAATAAACCCTGCTCTTATAAAAATGCTTGATTTCAAGCCGATTTCCGCAGAGAACGAGGAGGAGCTGGCGGAAAAACTGAATGAGCTGATAAAAGATAAGGACTTCCTCAAAAATACAGGCGTTGACCTGGATGCATTCATAGAAAAAGCCAAAAATGTCTATAGGAAACAGGGCGATATCCTTAAAGAAATCGCTGTGGCCGAAGAAACACTCAAAGAAGCGAAACCAGAGGAAGAAAAAGGGGATGCCGAAGAGAAAGAAGCAAAAGGAAGATACCAGGTGCTTAACCGTTTTGTCATTCAGACCCTCTATGCCCCTGCGTTTCAGGCCATGGAAACGGTTAAAAAATCAGGGGTCATATACCGTTCTGAAGATCAGGGAGAAACCTGGAAAAGAATGACCGAATACAAGATAACAGGCGGGAGCATTCAAGTCAATGACATAGAGGCTGGTTATTCGGGAAGAATAGAGGTCGATCCGAATAATGACCAGGTCCTTTATGCAGTCGAGGTATATCCAAAGGTTTCTGAAGACGGAGGAAAGACCTTTAAAAACGCGCCCTGGTCAGGAGCGAATAAGTGCCATGTGGACATGAGGGGCATATGGATCGATCCTCTTGATTCCCATCATATATTGTCCGCAAATGACGGAGGAGTGAGCGAGACCTGGGACGGAGGAAAGCACTGGTCCCAGAAAGAGACCATCAGCGCCCAGCAGTTCTATGACATTTCAGTTGATAATGAAATGCCTTACAATGTGATGGGCGGGACCCAGGACAACGGCTGCTGGATCGGCCCTTCGCAGAACAGAAATCAATACGGAGTCTTTCCTGCGGATTGGACCTATCTTCCTTCGGGAGACGGTTATTATGTTGTGAGAAACTGGTGGAATCCGGAATTTATCTATTTTGAATCTCAGTTCGGTGGTTCCAGAAGAATGAACCTGAAAACGGGGGAAATGATCGGACTCTCCAAGCGCAACACTCAGGAAGAGAGAGAAGCAGGCAAGGAGCCTGAAAGGTATCAATGGGACGCCCCTATCGTCCTGTCTCCGCACAACCCGGGAATCGTCTATGTCTGTTCCCAGCACGTCCATATGTCAACTTCAAGGGGAGAGCCAGGTACTTTTGTGACCATCAGCCCTGACCTTTCCAAACACAACAAAGAACGGATCGAGCTTTCAAAGCTGACAAATCTTCAGTATGCTACCATATACACATTTGCTGAATCAGCGGTCAAACCAGGGGTTTACTGGGCCGGAACAGACGATGGAAACCTGCAGTTAAGCACAGACAGTGGGAACAATTGGGTGAACATAACCAATAAATTCTACACGGAGAAAGGGGAGCCGAAAGGAAATATCCAGGGAGCGAGAATTCCTTATGACAGATGGGTCACCAAAGTCGCGCCTTCAGCACACAAACTGGAAAGATGTTATGTCACGTATTCCGGATACAGAACCCATAATGAAGATGATTCTTATATATTTGTGACAGAAGACATGGGAAAGACGTGGAAGGACCTGTCAGCAGGGATGAAAAATCCGGTAAGAGATATTGTGGAAGACCCGGATAACCCCGATGTTCTGTATCTTGCTACTGATTACGGACTTTTAGTCAGCATTGACAGGGGAGAGACATGGGAGAACATGTCTTCATCGGCACCTGATGTGATCATTATGAGCCTTGCCTTCCAGAAAAGAGAAAGAGATTTGGCAATAGGCACGTACGGCAGAGGCATCTACATTGCGGATGTGTATCCGTTTAAGGAATTCACTGAAGATACATTTCTTAAAGACCATTATCTTTTTGAGGTCCAGAGCGCTGTAAAATGGAATATGAACGAGAGACGGGGACCGACATACGGAGAATTTGCGAGGGTCTCCAATCCTGATGTCGGCGCCACATTCTATTATTACCTTAAGGAGAAGGCAAAGTCCGTAAAAATATCCGTAAAGAACATGAAGGGCGAGGAGATTTACGCAGCAAAAGGAGGTTCGGACAAAGGCTTGCATAAAGCATTCTGGAATCTGAGAAAGCAGGCGGAAGAAGAAGGTCCCAGATGGATGAGAAGAGGCCGAACCGTTGATGCAGGCATGTATGAAGTGAGTTTGGTCATAGGCGATGAGGAGGTTATAAGTCAGACTTTTAAGGTCATAGATGACCCCATGTTCCATTGAGTTAAGATTGTAAATACGTTTTTTATAGAGATAAACAGAGAGGGAAAAGAAGAACTCTCTGTTTATCTCTTTTGAGTTTATTTAGAGAAGCCGGAGAAGGGAGCTTTATTTTCCATGCCGTTTGATGATATTGTAGGCAATGCAAGAGTAAAGAACATTTTAAGAAAGTCTCTGCTGAGAGGGAGGCTGCCCGGTTCCCTTTTATTCTACGGTCCTAAAGGAGTGGGGAAGAGCGAGATGGCTCTTATTTTCGCAAAGGCATTGAACTGTCTCCAAAAGGAAGATGACTCGTGCGAGAGATGTTCTTTGTGCGTTGCCGTCAATAAAAATATTTTCCCGGATGTGATACGGATCAATGCTGAAAAAGATATCATCAAGATTGACCAGATAAGATTGATAAGAAAAGCGGCTTATTTGAAACCCATGACTGGGAAAAAAAGAGTGTTTATCATTGAGGAAGCGGAAAAAATGAATGATGAGGCTTCAAATTCCTTACTTAAAGTCCTTGAAGAACCCCCGATGTTCTCTCATATTATTCTCACAACTGATAATTTTTTCTCCATTCTTCCTACCATAAGGTCCAGATGCCAGACATTAAAGTTTGCGCCGGTTTCCAGAAGTGATATTCGGAATGCACTGATAGAGAAAGGAATAGAGGAGGGAAGGGCAAAAACCATCTCTCTCCTGGTTAGAGGCAGCTTGAAACAAGCGCTGGATTTTGATTGGGATGAGGCAGAAGATGTGAGGAAAAATGCATTCAATATGTTCTCCTCTTTTGTGAAGGGAGGGAAAACAGCCAATATTTTTAAAAAGTATTCCAGGATGCAGAAAAAGAGTTTCGAAGAAAACTTTAATCCGGCACTGGAGATGATATCCTCTTTTTGCAGGGATGTGATAGTGATGAAGTTGGGGGGCAGCGACCGGTTTTTGATAAATCTGGATTATAAAAATAAATTGAGTAAGCTCGAAAAAATTATGGGTCTAAAGGAGACCATTGATTTTTTAGAAGTCATAGAAGAATCTCTGCATTTGTTTAAGAGAAATGCACACAGAAAGGCAATCATGAATTATATGACAATAAATCTAATGGAAAGAGAAAATGTCTGAGATTATTTATGTCTTTTCAGATCGTCTGAAAAAAACTCTTCGCGCTGATAAAAACAAGATAGAGTTACAAACAGGAGATATCTGTTTGATAGAATCTTCACTTGGTGGGGAGCTCGCAATAGTCGTGGATACACCCAGAAAAATAAGAGAAAACACAAGCGCAAGGCAGGAAGCTTCCAAAGTCATTCGGAAGGCTACGGAAAAAGATAAAGATAAGTTTGCCTGGATGCGCAAGAAGGAGAAAGAAGCGTTTGATTTTTGTCTGGAGAGAATCAAAGAGCGGAAACTTCCAATGAAACTTGTGCGCGTGCGGTATTTCTTTAATGAGAAGAAAGGCATTTTTTATTACACGGCAGACGGCCGGATTGACTTCAGAGCCCTTGTTAAGGATTTGGCAAAACGCTTTCGCATGAGAATAGAGATGCGTCAGATCGGGGTAAGAGATGAAGCTAAAATGATCGGCGGAATAGGAGTTTGCGGGAGAAGGTTGTGCTGTGCCAGTTTTATGAAAAGTTTTGAGCCTGTAACCATACAAAAAGCAAAAAAACAGAATATATCCATTAATCCCACAAAGATATCAGGGCTTTGCGGCCGGCTTATGTGCTGTCTTGCCTTTGAACAGGAAACTAAAGGACGTCTCTACAGCGAAGAAGAGGATATAGAGGAAGACTGATATTTTAATTAATATTCTGCCACGTAAACTGGACCTTACTTGAGGCAGAAATCAGAGTTCCTTGGGATGAAAATGCTTTGACCTGCCAGGAATAGCTTTTCCCGGGAGTCATCTTTGCTTTGATTTTTTCGGGCAGTGATATGTAGTTGTTTTTGGTGCTTTTTTCCCAGAGAAGTTCATCATTATATATAAAGACTTTGTATACGATATCTTCACCTAAGGCTTCCCACTTGAATTCTGAGGGGATCGCTTCAGATATAAGGGTGATGGAACCGCCTCTGACTGCATCATCGCTTACAATAAATTCGGGGGTTTTATGGGTCACGTTCGGAATGATACCGAACACTATGATCAAAACCAATGCTGCTGTTGTAGCCGCTGATATGAGGGGCTTTGGTGAAAGAAATCCAAATATTTTCTCGCTTACCCGGCTTTTTGCCTCTTCTTCGATACGGATATCTTTGAATATTGAGTCCCCTTTATCCTTTACCACCAAAATAAGTTCGTTCCTTTCTTTTGTTTCTTCAAAACAACGGGGACAGTTGAAGAGATGTTCTTCAAATTCTTCCCTTTTCTCCTTGCTCAGTCTTCCGAACAAGTAATCATCGATTAAGTTCTCATATCGGCATTTTCTCATTTGTTTTGCCCCTAAATTGAGTTCACTAATTTAGTCGAAATAAACACATAATTACGGAAAATTTTATTTTTTCATTAATTTTCTTAACAATTTTTGTGCATAATGCACTCTTTCGCTTACGTTTCTAGGGGAAATACCCAGTCTTTTTGCCACTTCTTTTCTTGAAAGGTCTTTATAATAATACAGATAGAGGATTGTCTTGTATTTTGGCTTAAGTTCCTCCAATTTTTTGGCCAGAAGCTCAGCTCTTTCCTTATCTTCTATTTGCTCGTGAGGATCAGGGAATGGGTCGGAATCAGGAAGATATTTCACTGCGATTTTCTTTTTTCTTCTTATATAGTCGACGATTCTTCTTCTTGTTATGGTGTAAATAAAGGTTCCTACGGAAGAGTCACCTTTGAATTGTCCGGATTTTATCTTTTCTATAGCATTGAGCATTATTTCGTTGACTATGTCTTCCCATTCAGGTGTGTGGGCCCCTATTGATTTTTTTACTTTAAAGGTAACAAGAGGCCTGTATTCAGCCGTAATTTTTTCTATATCGTAGGAATTATCTTTCTTTTTCACTTTCAGTCATTATAGAACGTGTTTTGTACATTGGCAAGCATCCTTGTCCTATTCTTCTTCTTCCCTTATCTTGTCCCTATAGGATTCAATGCCCACCAGTATTTCTCTGGGTTTGCTTCCTTTGGACGGGCCCACAATCCCCTCTTGCTCCATCTGATCGATGATTCTGGCTGCCCTGGCATATCCCAGACTCAGTTTCCTTTGAAGATAGGAAGCCGAAGCCTGGCCCGTACTCAAAATAAGCTCAACGGCTGTTTCAAACATTTCATCCTTTTTTTTGGTTTTGTCCCTCGTTTCTCTGGATGGTCTTTTTAAAGTCTTTATGATTTTTTCATCGTAATCAGGTTTTCTCTGCCCTTTTATGTATTTCAACAGCCGGCTTACTTCCTGAATGGATATAAAGGAACTATGGAGCCTTATTATTTTGGGATAGTTTGGGGGCATGAACAGCATATCCCCCTGCCCCAGAAGTTTTTCAGCCCCTCCGGTATCAATGATGATCTGGGAGTCGATTTTTGACGGGACCCTGAATGATATGCGGCATGAGAAGTTGTTCTTGATGGTCCCTGTTATGACGTCAGTTGAAGGACGTTGGGTGGCCACAACCAGATGGATCCCTACGGCCCTGGCCAATTGCGCCAGTCTTCCTATGCAGTATTCCACATCCTTATCACCGATCATCATCAGTTCGGCTAATTCATCAATAATGATCACGATATAGGGAAGAGGTTTCAGCTTCTCTCTCTCTTCTTCCTCCATGTCTAGCTTCATACTGGGATTGCTTGCAAGCTCCTTGATACGTCTGTTGTACTGGTCAATATTCCGCACCTTTAAACGTCCCAGTGCTTGATATCTCCCATCCATTTTATTTATGGCGTCATAAAGGATGTTGCTGGCTTTATTGGGATTTTTGACGACCGGGCAAAGAAGATGGGGGATACCGTCGTAGAGAGAAAATTCCAGTCTTTTTGGGTCGATCAATATGACTCTGACTTCTTCAGGGCTTGCTTTGTACAGGATGCTTGCAATGATGGAGTTCAAAGCCACACTTTTTCCCGTTCCCGTGGCCCCGGCTATCAAGAGGTGAGGCATGACGGAAAGGTCGGTGATATAGGGTTCTCCATGGATGTCCTTACCGAGACCGATGGTCAGCTTGGAGGGAGATTCCATAAATTTTTTCGTTTGGATGATGTCCCTGAGTTTGATGATCTCTCTCTTATTGTTCGGTATTTCAATTCCCAGGGAGGATTTTCCAGGTATGCGCTGTATTCTGAGGGACTCTGCGCCAAGGGCAAGGGAAAGGTCTTCCGTCCGGCTGGAGACCTGGCTGACTTTGACTCCCGGGCTTGGGTAGAATTCATAGGTGGTGACGATAGGGCCGGGATGGTATTCTTTCACCTCTCCGATGACTCTGAACTGAGAGAGCTTATCTTCAATGATCTGTTTTTTTTCATACAGCTCGTTTTTGTCTATTTTGTCCGCTTCCTTTCCCGGGTCCAGCAGGCTTAACGGGGGAAACCGGTAGTCCCCCTTGTTTTTCATTTCCGGAAACAGGAATTCCTCCTCGGGAGACGTTGGCTCCTTTTGAGAGGCCGGCTTTTGTACAGGGCCGGGTTTTTTTATGATAATCTGTTTTTTGGGTTTGGATTTGGGTTTGGTTTTTGAATACTTCTCCACGACTCTTTTTCTCATTTTGTCTTTGTTTTTCTGCTTTTTATAGTCAGTGATTCTGACCCTCAGTTCTTTAAACAGGAATTTAAAAAACCTGAGGAAATAATAAAAGATGGTTCTTATCTGTATATGGGTCGAGAAAAGAATAACAACCAGAAGCAGGCCGAATAAGATAAGAATAGAACCCAGATGATTGAAGTATTTTATCAAAAATGAAGAAAGAAGGTCTCCGATGACTCCTCCTGCAGAAAGGTCACTCCCCTTCCATGAAGCTGTATGGAATATCATAGAGAAGAGAGGGCTGAGCAGGAGGCATATGAGAAGGCTCTCTCCTGTCCTTGAGAGGAATCCCCCTTTCTTTTTTGGGAAAAATGCTTGAAAGCCAAGGAAAATCAGGGCGATGGAAAGGACGAATGAAGTGAATCCGAGAAACTGAAGGAGTGCTTCTGATAAGGAAGCCCCGACTTTTCCTCCGTAATTCTGGACTTTTTGGCTCACTGTTGATACAGAGGCCCATGACGGGTCGTCAGGATTGTAGCTTAAAAGGCTTATGAGGATGAAAACAGAAAGCAGAATAAGCAGAACACCTGATACATCCCGCTTTATACGGTTCTGGGATTCTTTTTTTGTCTTTTTTGTTTTTCTAAGCGGTTTTTTTCTTTGCGCCATCCCAAAAATTATACCATATTTGACGAACATGATTGAAGCTATTTACCAGGATGGGAGTGGAGGTGAAGTTTATTGCCTCTTTTATGCTTCTGTAAGATTCAGGTACAGGCAGGCAAAATCATCTATAGATACTTTTTCCGCTCGGATATTGGGATCCAGGCCGCATTTCCGGAAACTTTCTTTCATCTGCTCTGGCGCGAATCCCATGGGCTTGAGACTGTTTTTAAGTTTTTTCCTTCTTTGCGAAAAAGCCTGTTTTATAAAGCTTTTAAATCCGTCTGTATTCATAAAAGGATAAAGAGGCGCGGTTCTTTTTTTAAGGGTGATAAACGCTGATCTCACCTTGGGGGGAGGAGTGAAGCTTCCGGGAGAAAGAAGAAACCGGATTTTGGCGGAAAATATATTTTGCAGGAGAATGGAGAGAGGAGCGTATTTTTTTGAACCAGGAGACGCGCACACCCTTTCTGCCACTTCTTTCTGCAGCATGAAGTGGCATTCCCGGGTCATATCATGCTCTTCGAGCAGTTTGAAAAGGATCTGGGAGGATATGGAGAAAGGAAGATTTCCGGCTAACTTGGTTTTCTCCTGTTTGGCCAGGCTGCTGAAGTCGGTTTCAAGAACATCTTCCTGCCGGATTTCCAGATTAGAGGGTTTGTTTTTTTCGAGATACGGGATGAGCGATGCGTCTTTTTCCAGGGCAATGACCCGGCCGGCTTTTTCAGCCAACAGACGGGTGAGAGAGCCTTTGCCGGCACCTATTTCAATGATAAGTTCCTTTTTTTGGGGCGCTATGCAGTCAATGATCTTGTTGAGCGTGTAGGGATTGGTCAAAAAGTGCTGGCCCATAGATTTTCGGTCATTCCTTTTCATAGCTTTATTTTATGATTATTTCCCCTACTATTCCACCTGAGATTTTTTATTTTTTCAATGATATTTTCCTGTTCAAAAGAGCCCACTTTTAATTTTTACTTGCATTTAAAAAAAATATGATATGAAAATATAAGGGGTTAATTTCATTTAAAAAGAGTGTGAAATACATGTTATCTATAAATATCCTGTTATTATTGTTTTTGAATCTCGCATTCCAAAATATACAGCATGAAGTAGTGGCCATCAACATTGAGGTCCCAGTTCGGGTCTATAAAGGAGATGCCTTCATAGACAGCCTGACCATTGAGGATTTTGAAGTCTACGAAGATGGGATTTTACAAAAGATCGAAGCGGTTTATCTCATAACAAAGACAGAAGTCCAGAGAAAAGAAAAGGCAGCGGAGACAGAAAAAATCCCTGTTCCCGAGGTTTCGAGGTGTTTTGTACTTGTGTTCGAAGTCATTAACTGGCTTCCCCGGATCAATGATTTGATTGATTATTTTTTCGATACGGTTTATCAGCCTGGAGATTACTTGATCGTCACAACCCCTGTTAAATCCTATAATCTGAGTGAAAGAGCTTTGAAGCAGATGCCTAAAGACCAGATCGGAAGTCAATTGAAGAGCCTTTTAAGGAAAGACATCATAGAAGGAAATATGGGATACAAAAGTCTTATGCGGGATATCATTTCTTTTGAAGGTCTGACAGGGAGAATAAGCCTAATGCTCGTTCAAGATATGTTCAAAAGGCTTAGGGATTATAAATATTTTGATGAACATAAAATGGAAAATGTTTCAAATTTTCTTAAGCACATTCAAGGGCAGAAGCATATCTTTCTCTTCTATCAAAAAGAGGAGATTCCCGTGCCTGCAGAAATGGAGGAACTAGAGACGCTTGAAAGCATCCCGTTTGATACAAAAAAAATAAAACAGATCTTTGCTGATTCTGAAATAACCACTCATTTTATCTTTTTAACAAAGGAGCTGGTAGGCACGCTCGATATTCAACAGATGGGGGGACTGCATAGGTCTTTATCAGACATCTCCATGGACGTGTTTAGTGCTTTTTATGAAATCGCCAAAACAACAGGCGGGGAAACCTATGTCTCAGCCAACGCCTCGTTGGCCTTCAAGCGTGCTTCATCCGCATCTGAGAATTATTATCTTCTCTACTACACACCCAAAGATTACAAAGCGGATAATAAGTTCCACAAGATAGAAGTAAAAGTCACAACAGGCCGCTTCAGGATCACCCACCGGGCAGGATACATAGCGGATTGATCTATAGGGGACGCTCCACAAGGTACTACCCTATATTACTGAATCCGTTGGTTATTAAAAAAATATTACAGATTATCCCCCTCTGAAATATTTCCATTTAATACGCAACCGCAATCCTGCAGCCGCAAGCCCCCCCATGGAGTGGGTTATGATTAGGCAGGACAAGGGAAGCTTGTATTCTGGTAGTAAGCTACGTACGTAAATAGGGGTTCTATAGGGTGGTACCTAATGGGATGTCCCCAGGTTATTTAGATTTTGAATTTTAACGTTAATTAGAGTAAGATAAATTGACCTCTTAAGGAAGGACCGCATGAAAGAACACAAAGCCAGTGTTCAGAAAGAACTGATCGGGGAAAAATCCGCCTCTCAGAAATACCGGGACCTTTTTATCGGCCAAAGCGGCCTCTGGAGTTTCATTCGATACGAGCTTATTATCCTGCTGTTTTCCTGGGTGCCCGGAGCTCTGGGTATCTTTATGAGAAAGATCTTTTATCCGTTTCTGTTTCAAAGAGTGGGAAAGGGAGTGGCTTTTGGACATCACATCACCATCCGGCATCCTCACAAGATATCCATCTCTGACAATTCGTTCATAGATGACTATTCCGTACTGGATGCCAAAGGGGATGATAATGAAGGGATCAGGATCGGCAAAAACACCTATATCGGGCGCAACACCACATTGAGCTGTAAAGGCGGGAGCATATTTCTCAGGGATTATTCCAATATTTCCGCGAATTGTTCTCTTCTTTCTGAGACCATTATTGAAGTGGGTGCGTATACGTTTCTTGCCGGTCACTGCTATCTGGTGGCCGGAGGGAACCACAGGTTTGACAGGACCGATATACCCATTATGCTGCAGCCTTCTCTGGACAGGGGAGGCATTCGCATCAGGGATGACTGCTGGCTGGGAGCCTCTGTCGTGGTTTTGGATGGAGTCAACATAGAAAAGGGTTCTGTGATCGGAGCCGGAGCTGTGGTCAACAAATCGCTTCCCGAATATTCCATTGCTGTGGGTGTTCCCGCAAGAAAGGTAAAACAAAGAAACAAATCCGGCCAGGATCATCATTCGTGATTCTTAACAAGAAAAAAACACATTTTACTGCGGCGCTGATTTTTTTGTTTTCCATTGCCGTGGGTCTTTCCTTTTATTTCTTTATTTGTATAAAATCAAATACTTTCACAATAGATGACCACGGCTTTCATCCTTCGGTTTTGTTTCTGATCCTGCTGACCGCTGTTTTTTTTATCGCGCTCGTTCTTTTCTGGAAAGGCACAGCTTCCGTAGAGAGCCGCTTTTTTAAAAAGGACTTTTCTTTTTTTCTCAGGAAGGATTTGTTTGCCTTTGTGCCGCTGAGCCTCTCTCTTCTCTCTCCTTTTCTCCTTTCTCATTACCTGACTGCAGGGGATTTAAAGGTCAGGCTGAAAATCCTTGCCGCGCTTATGGTGTTTGGTTTTCTTATCATCAAATGGGTCCAGGTCAGCCGATTGGAAAGGGTGCGTGAAGCTGCTGAAAAAATAGGGAGCTGGTTCCGAGCGTTTTCCCTGAGAAAGAAGATCTTCATCCTCTTTATAGCTTCTTTTTTCATCTATAATCTTTGCAGTTTTTTTCTGATCCGGAACGGAAGGGATTTTACAGGGGACGAGCCCTATTATCTTCTCACGACCCACAGCCTTTATAAGGACCAGGATATCAACGTGGCCAACAATTATTTGAATAAAGATTATTATCATTTTTATTCAAAAGAAAAATATCCTGATTTAAAGTTGGGGATATACGCCCGCGCCGGAAAAAAGGGGAATCAACACATCTACCCCATAAACCTTCCCGGCATATCCGTTCTTATGCTGCCTTATTACTGGCTGAGCCGTTTTTTTAATGGGGAAGCCCGCACGTTTGTCTTAAGCGTGAGCCTCTCCTTCTGGGCGTGCCTTCTCGGAATCCAGCTTTTTCTTTTTTTCCAGGAGCTCTGGAGAAAAGAAAAAGTCTCTCTTTTTTTCTGGTTCCTGTATTCTTTCACAGTGCCGGTGCTTTTTTATTCCATACATCTTTATCCGGAAATAGTGGTCGCGTTTTTCTCTTTGTATGTGTTCAGGAAAGTGCGCTCTCAAAAGCCTTTATCTGTTTTTCAGCTTGTTCTTTGCGGACTTTTTCTTTCAACCTTTTTCTGGTTCGGTTTAAAGTACAATATGGTCTTCTGGCCCCTTTTGCTGGTAGCTGTTTATTTTCTATTGAAAGAACACAGGGTCAGGTGGCGAGTCGTCTATTTTCTGAGCTTACCAGCCGTATCCGTGGTCCTGTTTTATTCTTTTGTTTATTCCCTTTACGGCACTGTCAATCCCATTTCCATATACGAAGGCATGATGACGCCGGAGAAACTAAAGGCTTTTAAAGACCTGGTTTTGAGTATCCCGGTGTGGCTGAGGATTGATAGTTTTTTTGATTACTTTCTTGACCAGAGAGACGGCCTGCTTTTGTACGCCCCTTTTTACTTTTTTTTCTTTACCGGGATTGTGGAGATGTTCAGGCGCTCCAAAAAAGACCTCATCGCTCTTCTCTTTATCTCCGTTCCCTTTCTTTTGAACTACGCCTTTTTGACTCACAGGCAGGGATTTTGCCCCCAGGGAAGGATTCTGACTCCTTTATCCTGGATCCTGATCGTGTTTGTGGGTTATTTTTTTGTTTATAACAGGAAAAAGGTCTATTCCCGGCTTTTTTCCATTGGATGTGCCTTTAGTTTCATCATCGCGGTCCTGCTGCTTTTCCATCCGTCCTTTCTCTATCAATCCACGACCCATATCCATACGTTCAGAGCCGGGGACCTGTTTTTATTCCTCAGCAGCCTGAATCTCTCTGTTCCCGGATTTCTTCCTTCCTTCATTAAAGTCAATAATCTGTCCTATGTGCCGAATTACATATGGCTCGGACTCATCCTTGTTTTCCTCTTAGGATACATCATAAAGAAGGATTGTTTTTTCAGGAAAAAAATAGATGCGGCGCCGGTGTTCACCATCATAGGTTTTATCTTTCTTTTTTGGTGGCTGGCGCTTTATCCCAGAGCGGTTCTGATCCACCCCCAGAAAGCGGATTTCCCCAAAGGAGAGAAGCTGACTTTTTATTCATTAAGCCGTTTGGTTGAAATGCAAAAACCCGGTGAGTTCAGGATCTCTCAAGACAACAGAAATTACCAATTCTTCTTTACCTCATGGCGGGAAATAAAAAAATTAGAGGTCGGATTCCGTTCTTCAAGAGGCGAGCACAGCGTCGAATGCCGCTATTTTGACAGGGTGTTTTTTAAAGGCAGGACCACGGAACAAGAAAAATCCGTGGCGCTTACTGAGCTTCCCTTTTATTCTTACAGGAACACCCATCTTTACAGGGTGGATATTCAGGTCGAGCGGGTCTCTCCAGATGCATCAAGGGCGCCCTTTTTTCTGAAGTTTAATCCCCGCTATTAACCAGGTTAAGAGCCTTCCTGTTTTTGAAAGATCATGATTTCAGGATTTATGAGGTTCAGATTTGTGATGATTGTTTTGTTTCCATCCTCTCTTATTTGATGTTCGGGCAGAAGATCCAGCCAGGGAGAAGACTTGTATCTCAGGACCAGTTTGTATTCATCCTCATTATCTATTATTTTCTTATACAGGACAGGGGTTTTGGATTTAACAAGGTCGGAATTGAATACTATATAATGAGCCTTCGACTTTATTATTTGATTGTAGCTCGGGCGGAGGATGTAGCGGGCATGGGTGAAGCCTTTATTGCGCGGCAGAAAATTTAAAAAGCCGATGAACAATATGGATTCATCCTGTTTGATATGCTGCTCCATCCATTGTTCCACATAATACCGCGAGTCATTGACCATAATGACATCCACAGAAAGCGAGTAGGCCGCAGAATTGACAAAAAGAAGAATGACAAGCAGATATTTTATAAATTTGAATCTTCTTGATGAATGGAGAAAGTAGGAAAGGCACAGTCCCCCGAAAAAAGACAAAATGATGTATACGGGGAGAAGATACCTCACATAATTTCTGCCCAGAACGCTTATGAAAAAAATATAATAAGAAGGGGCCAGCAAAAAAACAATAAAAAGAAGGGGATTTTTCTTTTTCCGTGTCAGGGCATAAAGGAAACCCAGGATGCATATGACAAATACCGGAAAGCTCAGGATGAAATTCAAATGCTTTACAGTCTGCCAGAGCATTCTGGAATGACCCAAAATATCATTGCTGAAAATCCTTACGCCCCTGGCAGCGCCCGTGATCAAAGAAAAATGTCTTTTGAATCCTTGGAGATTAAAGACAAGGTTATAAATAATGACAAACAAAGAAGTTCCCGTGATAAGGGCTGATAGTGTTTTTCTGTTGAATACGGATTTGAGCCAGGTTGTCTTTTTGTAGTGAGCTTTATTGTGTCGGAATAAAGAAATGATGATGATGAACGGGGTCAGAACAAAGAGAGCGTAGGCCTGGTCCTTGGTGCAGATGGAAAATACAGCTGCGGCAGCAAAGAGAATATAGTCAAATGTGTGATGGTATTTCAATATCCGTATGAAAAAATAAAGAGCTAGGATAAACCAGAAGAGATAAGGGATATCTGTGTTTGATGTTTTTGAGTAATAGACAAAAGGCGGGGTCAGCGCCGTAATGAGCGAGGCAAAAAGAGCTGACCTTTTATCTGTTATTTCACAGCCGCAAAGATAAACCATAAACACAAGGACTGTCCCCATAAAAACACTGATCAGTCTACTGATAATAAAAAAGACCGTATTAAGCAGTGAATCCGGCAGGTTTATGATATTCAGGGCATCCAGGGAACAAACAGGAAGATAAAAAAGAGAAAGAGTGTAAAAATGAAGAGGGGGGAACCTGGCTGTCCAGCCATTGGAAAATTTCATTTCCATCCCGTTTAATACAGATACGGGTGTTATTTCATCTGCAGCCCATCCCCGTGAGCTGGGGCTGGGAAGCCCCCAGTTAATGCCAATGATGTTAAGGACAAAGCTTAGGATCAAAATAAGGAAAAGTGCTTTTGGAAAAGGCCTTGCCTCTTCATGAAGAAAATCTGTTATTGAGAGATTTATAAGTTTTTTCATGAATGATTAATGGATATATCCCAAAGCTTTCAGTTGTTCCTTTAATTTTTCATCGATTTCTGTTTTTTCTGAATTTCTTTTTTTTGCCTGGCTGTAGATGTCATTGATTTTCTGGAGGATCGAATTGGTGAGACCGGGATTTTTTTCTGCAATGTTGTTTTCCTCCTTAAAATCATTCAAAAGGTCGAAAAGCTCTATCTGCACTGTCTCAGGAGGAGGAGCGATGAAATAGCCTAAGTCTTCTTGACTGAATTCTTTATTAAGGATCAGTTTGTATTTTCCTTTGTTCATGGAGATCTTCTGGGGGATATGTGAGTTCAGGACATTAGCGCCTATGTCTGCAAGAAAAGTCCTGTGTCCCTTCTCCCTGCCTTTGAGCAGGGGAAAGAGGCTTTTTCCGTCAAAGAAGGTATCAGGGCACTCGATTCCCACCTCTTCCAGGATAGTGGGCATGATATCCACAAGGGAGATAGTGTAAGGGATTTTCACACCGCTGAAGTTATCTTCAGGGAATTTTATGATCAACGGAACCCTAATGGATTCGTTGTACAGACTATGCCCGTGATCCCAAGCCTTATGGTCAAAAAATTCTTCCCCGTGGTCGCTGGTAAATATGATCATTGTTTTCTCATACAAGCCTGTCTCTTTGAGCTTCGATACCAGAGGTCCTATGAGGTTCTCATCCAGGTAGCTTATTTCTCCGTCATAGAGACCGACGGCGTTTTTTCTCTCTGTCTCGGGAAGTGTTTTGTAAATTCCTGGTTTGCCGCCGAGGTAACCAAGGAAATTTATATGCTTCCACTGTGCGTCTTCGTCCAGGAAAAGAGTGTTGTGAGGGTGAGGGCAGACATAAGGGTTGTGAGTCTGGTACGTGTGAAGAAAAAGAAAGAATCTTTTTCCCCTGTTGTTATCGACCCAGTTGGAAAAGGAGTCATAGATAAGCTCTGCGGAGTTCATATGGAAGACGCCTCCCCTTCCCTCATAGTAGGCATCGAATCCCTTGGCAAAGCCGTATTGGGCGCTTACAAATCCGCCGCCTGTAAACGCACAGGTGAAAAAGCCATTTTTTCTACATAGGTCCGCCAGGGTTAAAACAGAGGGAGCTATTTTTTCACCGCTGTAATAGACCTGGTGATGGATTCCGTACAGGGAGGTCATTATGGAGACATGAGAAGGCAGTGTCCACGGAGAGGTGGAAAAGGAGTTCATAAAGAGAGATCCTTCGGAGGCGAATTTGTCTATATGAGGGCTCGTGTCTCTCTTGTATCCATAGCACCCTAAATGATCGGCGCGGAGAGTGTCAATGGAGATAAGAATGACATTCGTTCCTTTATTTTGTTTTCTGTAAATGACCGGATTTATCCAATAAGAGAAGCAGGGTTTTTCTCCCTTTGTCTTGATAGAAATAAAGGTTTTTTTAGGGCTTTGAGGCAGCTGGATGCTGTGGAATTTTTGGAAAAAGCTGGGATTGTCTGTTTCCGGAGGAGAATCAATGTATTCTTGAAAGATAATTTTTTCTCCTGCCTCCTTACCCACTGTGACCAAAAACACAACGCCGTCCTCCTGTGAATCTGCGGGGATTGTTTTTTTTGCCGAGTTTTCATCCTTTGTGATCCCAATGCTGAATTCAAAAATGCTCCCTTCAGGAATTTCGGTCTCGAATCTGTAGTGAGTCTCAGGGGGAGCAAAAAGCGTGCTGACGACTCCGCTTCCCTGTCTGAGTTTTCTTTTCAGTTGATAAGGATTTTCTCCTATTCCAAGGTCATTCATGGGGGCTGATTTTATCGGGAAAAGGTCATTTGTCAGGATCTCTGTTTGCTCGAAGGGAGATGTGATGATATTTGCTTTTTCCAGATGATCGATAAACCTGTATACCTTGAACTCTGGGGTTTGTGTTTTTTTGCAGCCGGTTGATACCAGAACAAAAACAGCGAGACAGAAAATGAGAAAGCTGAATTTTTTATATTTCATGGCAGCATCACGATTGAATTCTAGCTGAATTCGGAAAAGCAATCAATTTTCCTGATAATAAATCCAGGAATATAATTGTTTCTGGCATTATCCCAATCCCGTCAGAACGGCTATTAGGGCATCCGCTTTGTGATAAATTTCCACAAGTATTCTTTCGGAACTCCAAGGAGTCCCTGTCTCCAGATTCTGTCGCAGCTGGAACAGGTCTTGAGATCGCCGATGTCTTTTCGGACCAGTTTTTTTCTGAGCTGAACCATAGGAGGCCCGTTCCATATCTCTTTTAGAGAATTTTCTTTTACATTGCCTGTTATGTAGGCACCGAAAAAGTCCTGAGTGCAGGGAGAAACATCTCCGTTCCAGAAAATGATCATGGCATTCCAGGGGAACGGGCATTTGGAGTATTTCCCTTGACTTGCCTTTTTTTCTATCTCGCCTGCCCAGTTATGCAGTTCTTTGGCAATGAAGCTGTCCAAAGGAAGCCCTTTAAATCGATTGAGAAAAATCTCCTTTTCTTTTTTTAACTGCAGCTCGGGAAAATTATCGAAATTGATCACTTCTATGACAGTAAACGGCTTTTTTGAAGCCAGTGATTTTTTTATCTCTAAAAACCTTTTTATATTATGAACCGTTTTGTTGAAATTGCCGCCCACTCTTATTTTTTCATACGTCTCTTTTTTAAAACCATCAAAGGAAAAGGACAGTCTGTCCAGGCTGGAGGATATGATGTCGCGGGAAACTTTTTCAGTAAGCAGGGATCCGTTTGTGTGGAGTTTGGTATAAATGTGATTATCTTTGGCCAAACGGATCATATCGCCGATTTTAGGGTGAAGGAGAGATTCTCCTCTGTGGGCAAGGTTTATATCAGAAACAAATTCCTTGGCTTCATCGATAATTTTTTTGTAGACATCGAATTCCATGAATCCTTTGTCCTGTTTTTTAAGGTCCTTGTTGGGGCACATCACACAGCGGAAGTTGCAGTGACTCGTTGCTTCGATCCAGAGCCGTATGGGGAGATAAGGGAGATGCGTCGAATTCTTTTGATAGTGATAAAACAGTCTCAGAAGGCGGAGCCAGTAATTTATGATATTCATTTGTTCCCCTTCTCTTCCAGCTGCTGGATCACAACAGAACACGCCATATTTCCAATGACGTTTGTACTGGTTCTGACCATGTCCAGAAGTCTTTCTACTCCCAGAATGAGAGCTATTCCTTCAAGGGGAATACCCAGCTGTTTCAGGACAAGGGCAAGAGCTATGATCCCGGCCATGGGAACTCCGGCCGTACCGATGGAGGAAAGAACGGCCATAAGCACTATGGTGACCTGCCCGGTGATCCCCAGATGGATGCCGTATATCTGTGCTATAAAAACGGCTGAGACTCCCTGGTAGAGAGCTGTCCCGTCCATGTTGACCGTGGCACCCAGAGGGATTACAAAGCTCGAGTATTCACGCTTGACGCCAATGCTTTCGACATCGTCCATTGCTACAGGGAGGGTGGCCATGGAACTTGATGTGCTGAAGGCGATGACTATGGCTTCTTTAACGGCCTTGAAAAAACGAAGAGGGCTCATCCTGCCCAAAAGCCTTATGGAAAGGCTGTTGACGCTGACCGTGTAGAGAAAAAGGCCTCCCAGCACGACCATGGAATACTTAAGAAGCGTTATAAGGATATCCGTACCGAACTGGCCCACCACAGCCGCACTGAGCGCCAGCACACCGTAGGGAGCCAGTTTCATCACGATGTGAACGACCTGGATGAAAACATCATTGAGTCCGTCCAGAAAGGTGATGATAGGTTTTGATTTGTCTTTTTTGATAAGAGTCAGCACAACCCCAAAGAGAAGAGCCATGAATATGATCTGAAGCATGTTTCCATCAATAAAGGCCCTGATGGGATTTTCAGGGACGATATTAACGATGACTTCTATGATTGAAGGCTTTTCTTCCATATGTTTAAGGCCGGCCTGTGCTTTGGCTTCGAAGTTTTTATAGAGCTGTTCCTGGACATCCGGAGAAAGTCCCTTCCCGGGCTGGACCGCATTGGCCAGAAACAGACCGACTACGATAGCTATAATAGTGGTTATGATAAAATAGGCGGCTGTTTTGGCTCCTATCCTTCCAAGTTTTCTGACATCTCCCAGGCTGGCTGTGCCGAGCATCAAAGAGACAAAGACCAATGGAACGACGATCATTGTGATAAGGTGAAGGAACACAGTGCCTATGGGTTCGATAATAAGGATTTTTTCTCCGAAAATAATGCCGGCGATGATTCCAACTACCAGCCCCAGGAATATCTTGGTGTGGAGTTTTATTTTTTTCATTTAAATTTTTTTTAGAGAGTTATGATATATGTTACAAATATTTAAGTCAATCCAGGCCTTCTGATTCTTTTTCTCACATAGAAAAAAACATGGGTGGTCATTTTTTTAACGTTATGATATATTTACCCCGATGATGAAAAAAAG
This sequence comes from Candidatus Aminicenantota bacterium, assembly GCA_021162615.1. Lineage (GTDB taxonomy): Bacteria > Acidobacteriota > Aminicenantia > Aminicenantales > Aminicenantaceae > WJMT01. Next base: position 85,882 of record JAGGYH010000080.1, on the reverse strand, counting down.
GAAATGTGATCTATCCCTGGTTATTCCGGTTTTTAATGAACAGGAAAGTCTGGACCAGCTATATAAGGAGATCACCGTATCCTGTGAAAAGCTGAACAAATCTTATGAAGTGATTTTTATTGATGACGGGAGTACGGACGATTCATTGAATGTGCTCATCCGGCTGCAGAAGAGAGATCCAAGAATATGCGTTATCCGGCTGAGAAAGAATTTTGGGCAGACAGCGGCCCTGTCTGCGGGATTTGATCATTCATGCGGTGATATTATCATCACTCTTGATGCTGATCTGCAGAACGACCCGGAGGACTTTGGGATGCTTATCGATAAGATGGAAGAAGGATATGATTTGGTAAGCGGCTGGAGGAAAAAAAGAAAGGATAAATTATTCACACGCCGCCTTCCATCGATGATGGCTAACTGGATAATATCCGTGATAACCCGGGTCAAGCTCCATGATTACGGATGCACCTTAAAAGCTTTTCGAAGGGAAGTGGTCAAGAATATCAATCTATATGGGGAGATGCACCGGTTTATCCCTGCGATTGCCAGCAATATTGGGATAACTATTGCAGAAGTTGAAGTCAACCACCGCCCCAGACGCCACGGAAAATCAAAGTACAGCTTGATGCGCTTTACAAAAGTGGTGCTGGACCTTTTAACCGTGAAGTTTATGTTGAGCTACGCTACCAGGCCGCTCCAGATATTCGGAATTTTTGGCCTTATAAGCGGTATGGCGGGAGGAGTGATCGGTGCCATTCTCTCTTATCAGAGGCTGGTTCTGAAACAGGGAATAGCTGACCGGCCTTTACTTCTTTTAGCTGTTCTCCTTATGGTGGTGGGGTTTCAGTTTATCACTCTGGGGCTTTTAGCTGAAATTCTCGTTCGCGCATATCATGAATCCATTGGGAAAAGGATATATTATATTCGAGACATATATGAATCTGATTCGGAAATAGGTTCTGACTAGACTGGATTTAAATGAAAATTCTTATGTTTGCCCCCGAACCTTATTTTCAATCGAGGGGAACTCCGATAAGCGTGTATTTTCGTTTGAAAGCACTGTCTTCCCTGGGCCATGAGGTGGATCTGGTGACGTATCATATGGGTGAAGACAGAACCTTCAAAAACGTCAATATCATGAGGATCGCTGATCTCTTTTCCATAAGAAATATAAAAATAGGCCCTTCATGGGCAAAGATCCCTCTTGATTTCCTGCTTTTTATTAAGGCCTTTTCTCAGCTTTTAAGGAAGAGATATGACCTGATATTTTCTCATGAAGAGGCGGCCCTTCTTGGAGTCCTTCTATCCAAAATGTGGAATCTCCCGCATATCTATGATATGCATTCCAGCCTTCCCCAGCAGCTTGAAAATTTTAATTTTTCAAAATCACAATTAATGAAATCTCTTTTCAACTGGCTTGAGAGGTTCATACTGAAACATTCCCATTCCGTCATAGTCATATGCAAAGACCTCTACAATCAGATCAAGCGCGCCGGCTATGAAAAGAAAGGAGTCCTGCTGGAGAATTTCCTGGATTTTGAGCCTGCCTCCTTATCCGAGGAAGAGGTGATGGAGAGACGCAGTGAAATCTGTTCGAATGAGGAGAAAATAGTCCTGTATACAGGAAATTTTCAGGCTTACCAGGGTATTGAGATGCTGCTTAAAGCTGTATCCGGCATACGCAGCAAGAATGTGGTCTTTCTCCTTGTAGGGGGGGCCCGCTCATCGGTGGAGAGAATAAAGAAGAAAGCAGAGCAGGAGAGGGTCCTTCAGAAAATCCATTTGACCGGACAGGTGGATCCTTCTGAGATCCCTTTATACATAAGATTGGCCGATGTGCTTGTCTCCCCGCGTCTATCAGGGACAAACACTCCGCTTAAGATCTATTCTTATCTTAAATCAGGAAAGCCGCTGGTGGCCACGGACCTGTGGACGCATACACAGGTGTTGAATGAAAAGATATGTATTCTCGTAAAACCGGAGCCCGAAGAGATGGCCAAAGGGATTGAGTTTGCGCTTTCCAGTGATGAGGCGGGAGAAAGGGCAGAGGCGGCACGGAAAATGTCTCAAAAGAATTATACATTTTCGAGATACAAGCAGAAAATAGAACAGGTCTTAGAAAAAGCGTTTAAACACAAAAATGGATAACACATAGAAATCATGAACGTTTGTGTAACAGGGGCATCCGGATTCATCGGAAGGGCTCTTGTCAAAGAGCTTATCAGAGAAAATCACAGGGTGAACGCCTTTGTCCATGAAAGAGGTCTGCCTGAAGAGAATCTATGCCGTGTGTATAAGGGGGATATCTGTGATTCGCGGACTTTGAGAAGGGCCCTGGAAAATGTGGATGTGCTTTATCATCTGGCAGCAGCCATGGGCGCCTCTCATGTAAGTGAGAAAGAATTTTTTCGGGTAAATAAGGAAGGGTCAAGAGTTGTGTATGAAGCTGCTGGGAACCAAGGAGTAAGAAGATGTGTTCATTTTAGTTCTGCAGGAGTTCTTGGCTCTGTCAAAGGGGCCTATGGGGTCAAAGAAGATTATGTGAGAAATCCGATAAACGTGTATGACCGGAGCAAGCTGGAAGGGGAGGACATAGCCCTTGATTTTGCCAGAAGGGGGATGGGTATTGTGGTCGTACGGCCGGGATGGGTCTATGGGCCAGGAGACCGGAGAACGTTTAAGCTTATTAGGGCTATTGCTAAAAAAAATTTTATTTTCGTTACAGGCAAGAAAGCCTTTCAAACGCCTGTCTATATCAGTGACCTTGTTCACGGGGCCGTACTTTGCGCTGATAAAGGGGAAAAAGCGCAGATCTATCACCTGGCAGGAAATGAGATAATGACTGTCAGGGCAATCTGTGAGGAGATTGCCGGTGCAGCGGGAGTCAGTTTCCCTTCATTCCCTCTGCCGCTGTGGTTTGTTAAAATGGTTGCTTTTCTTTTAGAAAACGGTTATAAAACTCTAAGCAGGGAAGCTCCTCTTACCATGGGTAAACTGGCTTTTTTTTCACATTCAAAACCTCTGTCCATAGGCAAAGCTGAAAATGAATTGGGCTATTCACCGGAGCATGATTTTAAAACTGGTATCAGCAAAACCATTGAATGGTACAAAGCCAAGGGATGGCTAAGCTCCTGAATGGGATAATTCATGTCGATTGACATTAAAAGATTTGTTTTCTAAAATTTAAGTTATTACGAGCGCTATAATGGCTGGGAAAAAAGTATTGGTCGTTGATTATGACACTGAAAGTCTGGAAGCTTTGTCTGATTTGGTTTCAGGAAAAAACATGGAAGTCATAAAAGCCGCCGACGGTCAAAAAGCTTATGAGAAGTACAAGGAGGAAAAGCCTGACCTGATTATCCTTGAGGCGATGCTTCCGAAACTGCACGGATTTGACCTTACACAGAAGATTTCTAAGGAGACCAAGGGAGGAGTTCCGATTATCATTGTAACAGGTTTGTACAAGGGAGCCCAGTACAGGAACGAAGCCATAAGGTCTTTTGGGGCAGCTGCTTATTTTGAGAAGCCTTATGATAAGGAAAAACTGCTGGATGCGGTAAACAGGCTGCTTCATGATGAAGTAAATATTGAGGACGACTTGCTGGAGCCCGAAGCTGTCATTGAAATTGTCAAACAAATGGAAAAGAAGGGAAAATAGAAAATGGGGGACCGCTGGAGTCGGTGTAACAACTGCCGGAGAATCCTTTACAAACAGGATATTTTAGACAATCTTTATGTCTGCCCTGCCTGTGGTTTTCATTTCAGGATATCAGCAAAAAAAAGACTGGAACTTCTTTATGATAACGGAGAATATAAACTTTATGATAAAAATATATCTTCCATGGATGCCCTTGGTTTTAAAGATTCTAAAGATTACTCGGATCGTCTGAAAGAGCAAAGAAAAAAAACATCTCTCAAGGATGCGGTTTTGAATGCAGAAGGTTTCATGGGAGGAATCAAGGTCCTCATCTCAGCCATGGACTTTTCTTTTATGGGAGGGAGCATGGGCTCTGTTGTCGGAGAAAAAGTGACTAGGGCCTTTGAGAGGGCTCTGGATGAAAAAATTCCCGTGATCGTGGTTTCGTGTTCAGGCGGGGCAAGGATGCAGGAAGGCGTTCTGTCTTTGATGCAGATGATGAAGACAAGCTCAGCTATTGGAAGGCTTGATCAGGCGGGAATTCCTTATATTTCCGTGATCACGGATCCCACCACAGGAGGGACGACAGCAAGTTATGCCATGCTTGGGGATATCAATATAGCCGAACCCAACGCATTGATTGGATTTGCAGGTCCGAGAGTTATTGAACAGACCATAAAAGAAAAGCTTCCTAAAGGATTCCAGCGTGCTGAATTTTTGCTTGAACATGGTATGCTGGATGATGTGGTGGAAAGAAAAAATCTGCGTTCCTATCTTATCTGCGCCTTACGCGTTTTCCTTAATCTGGCTTCATGAATTACCGGGATTGTCTGAGTTATCTAGCACGTATACAATCCTTGGGCATAAAATTCGGTCTTGATAATGTCCGTGCTGTAATGAGCGAATTGGGCGATCCTCAAAAAGACTTCAAAACAATCCAGGTCGCCGGTTCAAACGGGAAGGGCTCTGTGTGTGCGATGGTGACAAGGATTTTGACCTCACATGGAATAAAGTGCGGGCTTTTCACATCTCCCCATCTGGTTGACATTGAGGAACGGATAAGGATTGGAGATGACCTTATTCACAGAACGGAATTTTGCCGGCTGCTGGAGTTTTTAAAACAAAAAATACAAAATCTGATAGACAGGGGTGTACTTAAAACGCCTCCTACCTATTTTGAGCTCATGACCCTCTTGGCGGTGCTTTATTTTAAAGAGAGTTGTGTTGACATGGCAGTGCTGGAGGTCGGGATGGGGGGAAGATTTGATGCCACTACAGCTGTGGACCCTGTGGTAACGGCGATCACGACCATTTCAGGAGAACACCAGGAGTATTTGGGGGAAAGTCTTTCTCAAATCGCTTTTGAAAAGGCAGGAATCATTAAGCCGGGAGTTCCTGTCGTCTCAGGTGTCATTGATGAAGACCCGAAGAGGGTCATTCAAAAGAGAGCCGAAGAGCTCAAGGCTCCGTTTTTTGATGTGTTCGGGAATAACACGAGCTTTATGAAGAAAAAAATAAGGGACCGGTTTATCTTTGATTATATTCTCAATGATAAAGCGTACAGGTATTCAACATGTTTACCCGGAGTTCATCAGGGAAAAAATGCGGCCATAGCCATTGGGATCGCTGAACAGATCCATCAAAGATGCCGGAAGCTGGATAAAGAGAAGATCATTAAAGGGATCGAGTCAGCAGAATGGCCGGGCAGGCTGGAAATCATTTCTAGAAAACCTCTGATTATTATGGATGGCGCCCATAATATCGAAGGCGCCAAGGCTTTGAGAGAGTACCTGGACGAATTTACAGGTTCTGTTTCCGTGCTGATATTTGCAGTGATGAAAGGGAAGAAAATAAAGGAGATCTCTGATATACTGTTTCCAAAAGCAGACAGGGTCATTGTCACCAGATTTCGATTTTACAGAGCGGCCTCTCCGGAAGAGATACTGTCCGAAACCCTCCATCATAAGCATAAAATCACGTGTGAGCCTGATCCGGTTCAGGCATTTAGGTCGGCTCTTTGTTACGCGGGGAGGACCGGTTCCATATTGATTGCAGGATCTTTATATATTGTGGGAGAGATGAAAAAAGCGGTTAGCCTGAACAATTCATAAAAAAACAGCGATGTTCATTGTTTTGCATTTCAGGCGAGCCGATCTGAAATTAAGGTGTGGCCTGTGCTCCCGGCTTTCATCAGGCAAGCTGGTTCTTCAGCCCGCTGATTTTTCCCAGCGAGTAAAATCAGCTTATTCCTCGGCTCGCCTATGAAGGTAAAATATGGTTGCATAAAGTAAAATTATTACATGTACCAACGTAAGAAGTATGTTCTTAATGAATTAAGAATGATAAGAGAGCCGATCATGGTAAATGTGTTGGAAACGCAACCATATTTTATGAATGACCAGGATCACCCATGGACGGGGGGAGTTGCGCAGAAACCTCGACTGGTGAATCATCGAAGTTAGAGACATGATTTTCTGGGGTCACGTTTTTGGGGCTTTGAGTTCTTGCTTTTTTAGGGAAAAAGTGGTACATTTCCCCTTTAATTTTTTTGCACTAATTTGATTTTAAAATGATTTCGGTCGATATAAGTTTAGTGGTCGTTTTTATCCTCATATGGGTTCTCTTGGCTGTTCTTACCAAAATATATTTCAATCCGGTCCGGAATGTGATGAAGAAAAGGCATTCAAAAATATCAGATGACGCAAAAGCCGGGAAAAAGGCGGATGAGAAATATGAAAAAATCATAAAAAAGATTGAAGAGGACCTTAAGGCAGCTAAAAATTCTTCTGTTAAAATAAAAGATAAGTTTGAAAAGGAAGCTCTGGAAGAAAAGGAAAAAATGCTGTCAGATATATCTTCCGAGTGCCGGGATCAGGTCAAGGAAGCGCAAAGAGTGCTGGATAAACAGATAAATGAGTTGAAAAAAAAGATACATAAAGAGAGTGGAGATCTGGCAAAAAAGATAGAAGATAAAATATTAGAATGATGTCCGATAAAAACGTTTTTTGGATCCTTTTATTCATTATTCCCATTTTCCTATGTATGTCTCCTGAGAATACAGGCCATACATCAAATTCAGGGGAATTTTTGGGGAAAGTTGTCAATTTTACAGTGCTCTTCGGCGGGCTTTTTTTACTCCTTAGAAAACCCATAAAAAATTATCTGGACGAACGAAGCAAAAAAACAGACCTTTCCATAAAAGAGGCTGTGGAAGCCAGGAAAGGATCGGAAAAGAAGTTAAAGGGAGCTATGGGGAGGTTGGAGGAGATTTACGAAGAAGTAAAAAAAATGAAGGAAGAAGCCGAATCAGAAGGCAAAAAGCAAAAAGAAGACATCATAGAGAGTGCCAGGCAGGAGGCCCAACGCCTGAAAGAACTGACTAAACAGGAAATCGATTCTCTTTATGCTTCAGGAATAAAAGAGCTCAGAGTGTATGCAGCGGAAATAACGACCAAAGCGGCCGCAGACAGGATAAGGAAAAGGATGACCCCTGAACTCCAGTCTGCTATCATTGATAAGTCCATTGAAAGGCTTGATGAGTTATATGAAGACACAGATAGTCGTTAAAAGATATGCCCAGGGACTTGTGGGTTCCATTAAGGATGACAGGGAATTCTCCCGGATTCTCAAGGAACTGGAATATTTCAATGAGCTCGTAACTTGCCGGAACGACCTGCGTGATGCCCTGTTAAAACCTTTTATCCCTCCTTCAAAGGCCAAAAAGATTACGGAAGAATTATTAAAGAAACTCAAGGCAGGCCAAAAAACAATTCGTTTCCTCTTGCTGTTGATAGAGAATGAGAGGTTCGCACTGCTTGATGAGATTCTCACAATATTACCGGAAGCCTGGAACGAGAAGAGGGGCATACTGACCTTGGAGGTCTCTACGGTCATTCCTTTAAACAAAAACCAGGAAAAGAGATTAAAGGCAAAGCTGGAGAAAATCGAGAATAAACCTGTTTCGCTTAAATATAAGATAGACAAAAATCTCATGGGAGGTCTTTCCATACGCAAAGAAAATACCTTTTTAGATATTTCCGTAAAGGGAGACCTGATGGAACTTGGAGAGAAAATCAAAGAAGGATAGAAAAATGGAAATAAAAGCAGATGAAATAAGTAGAATCATTCAGCAGCAGATCGAGGGATACGAGACGGATATCAATATAAAGGAAGTAGGATCCGTGACTTCTGTAGGAGATGGTATCGCCAGGGTCTACGGGCTGGATCATGTGATGGCCAACGAGTTAGTGGAATTTCCGAATGAAGAGTTCGGACTGGCTTTCAATCTTGAGGAAGACAATGTGGGGGTCGTTCTTCTGGGAGAGAGTCAACTTATTAAAGAAGGGGATATTGTCAAGCGCACACACAAGATCATGCAGGTCCCTTCAGGCCCGGCCATGATAGGCAGGGTTGTGGACCCTCTCGGGAGGCCGCTGGATGAAAAAGGCCCTATAAAATCTGAAAATCAAATGAATATAGAGCGGCTTGCTCCGGGTGTCATTGAACGCATGCCGGTGAAAGAACCCCTGCAGACAGGCCTGGTGTCCATTGACAGTATGATCCCTATTGGCAGAGGGCAGAGAGAACTGATTATCGGGGACCGGCAAACCGGGAAAACAGCTATAGCTGTTGATGCCATCATCAATCAAAAAGGAAAAGATGTCATCTGTATCTATGTAGCCATAGGGCAGAAGAATTCCACTATTGCTTTTATTGTCAAAGCCCTGGAAGACCATGGGGCTATGGACTATTCCATAGTCGTCTCTTCCTCGGCCAGCGACCCGTCTCCCCTTCAGTATCTGGCTCCTTACAGCGGTTGTGCCATCGGTGAGTATTTCAGGGATAAGGGAGAACACGCTCTGGTCGTGTATGATGACCTTTCAAAGCATGCGGCCGCCTATAGAGAGATATCTCTCCTCTTGCGCCGGCCTCCCGGAAGGGAGGCTTATCCAGGGGATGTTTTCTATCTGCACTCCAGGCTTCTTGAGAGAGCTGCGAAGTATTCAGAAGAAATGGGTGGAGGCTCTCTTACCGCCCTTCCGGTCATAGAGACCCAGGCCGGGGATGTCTCCGGATACATTCCGACCAATGTTATTTCCATTACTGACGGGCAGATTTACCTTGAACCCGAGCTTTTTAATGCGGGTGTGCGCCCGGCTATCAATATTGGAATCTCTGTATCACGTGTGGGAGGAAACGCCCAGATAAAGGCGATGAAACAGGTGGCTGGAAAATTAAGGCTGGACCTGGCACAGTACAGGGAGCTGGTAACATTCGCGCAGTTCGGGACCGAACTGGACAGAACGAGTCAAGCCCAGCTTGACAGAGGGGAAAGGCTTACCGAGATCTTAAAGCAGGACCAGTACAAACCTCTGTCTGTAGGGCTGCAGATATTGGTCATTTATGCCGGCAACAGAGGTTTTTTGGATAAGTATAAGGTGGAAGATATCAAGGAATACAAGCAGAGACTTTTTGAATATGCTCAAAAAGAGGGAGCGGACGTTCTGAAACAAATAGCTGACAAAAAAGAAATAACTCCGGAAATAGACAAAGCCATAGAGTCCTTATTGATCGATTTTGACAAAGAGTTTAAAAAAGAGGAAGAGGCTAAAGAAGAGCCGGATGAGGAAACATCCGATAAGGAAGAGAAAAAAGACGAGCCGGAAGAAAAAGCTGATTTGCCAGAAAAGAGCAAGGAGAAAAAGCCAAAGAAAACTGGGAAAAAAGGAAAAAAGCCAAAAAAGAGCGGAAAGACAAAAAAAGATAAAAAATGACGCAACTAATAGAACTGAGAAGAAGAGTCAAAAGCGTAAAGAATACGCAGCAGATAACCCGGGCTATGAAGACAGTGTCTTCAGCGAAGTTCAAAAAAGCCCAAAGAGATGTCTTTGAGGGAAGGCCCTATTGGCATACTTATCCGGAGCTCATTTCATCTGTAACTTCCCACCTCAAACGTTCCCTGCATCCTCTTCTTGAGAAAAGAGCAGAACAGAGAGTTTTTGTTTTGGTCCTGACCTCGGATAAGGGATTAGCCGGAGCGCTTAATTCTAATCTGCTGGAAAAGGGATTTCGCTTTCTGGAGGAAAAAGCAAAGGAATGCAGGGTAAAATTGGTTTTATTGGGGAAAAAGGCCGTTGTGTTTTTCAATAATAAAGATTTTGAAGTCATGAAAAGGTATTCAGGGAATGTACAAAAATTCACAGAGCAGGACCTTGAGGAGATTACGGACAGTGTTGTGCGGGAGTATCTGTTTGCTGGAAGTGATTCTGTTTATATTGTATACAATGAATTCAAATCCATATTGAGACCAAAGCCGAGCATAACAAAGATCTTACCTGTTGAGCTGAGTGAGGATGAGGAAAAACATCCGGAAATGTCGTATGATTGGGAGCCTGGAGGGGAGAAGTTGGCCAAGACATTACTCCCTTTGTATGTCAAAAGCCAGATCCGGCATTTTTATTTTGAATCCATTGCCTCTGAACATGCGGCAAGGATGATGGCAATGGAGAACGCAACGAAAAACGCTCAGGATCTCATAAAAGACCTGACCTTAAGGATGAATAAGATCAGGCAGTCATCGATCACAAGAGAACTCTTAGAGATAATATCAGCTGTTGATGCACTTAAATAATAACAGTGAGTATGGAGAGAAATAATGACAAAGGCAGCAAAAAAATTACATGACAAGAGTAAAGGGAATAGGGAAAAAAAGGAAGACAAGAAAAAGGATAAAAAAAGGCAGAATATAGGAAGAGTGATCCAGGTTTTAGGACCTGTTGTGGAGGTCGCGTTCAAGGACGCTAGGCTTCCGGAGATTTATAACGCGGTCAGGGTGACCAGTGAAGGCTTTGAGACCGAAAATCCCATAGACATCATCCTTGAAGTGGAACAGCACATGGGAGAGGATAAGGTCAGATGTGTTTCCATGCACCCGACAGAGGGAGTTGCCAGAGGGATGAAAGCCATAGACCTTGAGACCCCCATTCAGGTCCCGGTCGGGGAAGAGACTTTAGGCCGGATTATGAATGTCATAGGAGAGCCTGTAGACAATAAAGGCCCTATAAAAACAGATAAGAAGTACCCTATCCATCATAAATCTCCTCCGCTGGAACAGCAGAGCACAAAATTGGAGATGTTTGAAACAGGTATAAAAGTCATTGACCTTATCCAGCCTTTTTTAAAAGGCGGGAAGATCGGTCTTTTCGGAGGAGCCGGAGTCGGGAAAACCGTTATCATTATGGAACTGATACACAATGTCGGCCAGAAGCATGGAGGATATTCTGTTTTTGCAGGAGTGGGAGAAAGAACCAGAGAAGGAAATGACCTCTGGCTTGAGATGAACGATTCAGGAGTTATCAACAAAACAGCACTTGTCTTCGGACAGATGACAGAGCCACCGGGAGCGCGGCTGCGGGTGGGCCTTGCCGCACTTTCCGTGGCAGAATATTTCCGTGACGAGATGAATCAGGACATCCTGCTGTTTATAGATAATATATTTCGATTTGTACAGGCAGGTTCTGAGGTATCCGCACTTATGGGGCGCATGCCTTCAGCTGTGGGATATCAGCCAAATCTGTCTACAGAGCTCGGAGAGCTGGAGGAGCGAATCACATCCACAAAAAAAGGGTCTATCACTTCAGTACAGGCCATATATGTGCCTGCTGATGATTTCACTGATCCCGCCCCTGCAACCACGTTCTCGCATTTGGATGCCACCACTAACCTTTCCCGGGCTCTTACTGAAAAGGGGATCTACCCGGCTGTGGATGCTCTTTCCTCCTATTCAAGGATTTTGGACCCCAGGGTCATAGGGGAGGAACACTATCGAGTCGCCAGGGAGGTCAAGGAAATACTCCAGAGATATAAAGACCTTCAGGATATCATCACCATCCTTGGGATTGAAGAGCTTTCCGAGGAAGACAAGCTGATTGTCAGCAGGGCCCGAAAGATCGAAAGGTTCCTGTCACAGCCTTTTCATGTAGCTGAGGAATTTACGGGCAGGGAAGGGAAATATGTTCCTGTTGAAGAGACCGTGAAAGGATTTAAAGAGCTCGTTGAAGGAAAGCATGATGATAAACCTGAGCAGGCCTTTTATATGGCAGGAGGGATAGAGGACGTAATGGAAAAAGCAGAGGAACTGAGTTCAGAATGAGTCATGAAGTCCCCTCCTCATTAAAGCTGAAAGTCATTTCACCCAGCAGACTTGTGTTTGACGGCGAAGTTGCAGAGGTGACCGTTCCCGGGCTTGACGGGTATCTGGGGATACTTCCGGGTCACAGGCCTTTGTTCATGGCTTTAGGAGAAGGAGAGCTGGCTTTTCATCGGGCAGGAAGGGAGAGGACCATTTCTGTCAGGGGAGGTTATGCTGAAGTCACGCAAAGGTCTGTTCTTATCTTTATAAATCCTGGTAAGGATGAAAATGAACATTCCGATAAAGAAAGATAATGAGACCCTGGATGCATTTTATCACGGAAAAATCCGCATCATACAGAAAAGTCTGGGGTACCGGTTTTCAATCGAAGCCCCTCTCCTCGCTGACTTCATCAAAACTTACCCTGAAGATGAATTGATTGAGCTCGGTACAGCAAATGGCATCATATCTTTACTGGTAAGCATCAAGCCGTTTAAAAGTCTCTTGGCACTGGAGATCCAGGAGGCGCTTGTTGAATTAGCCTGCAGGAATGTTGCGTTAAACAATCTGCAGCAACGCATTAAGGTCATGTGTCAGGATTTAAGGATGTTTAGTCCGGGGAGAAAGTATGATATTGTGTTTGCGAATCCGCCTTATTATGAAAAAAATACCGGCCGGATGAGCCAGTCAATGGAAATATCCATTGCAAAGCATGAAGTAAAATGTAACATTTTTGATGTGATGCGCAAAACAGCTGAACTGCTGCATGAAAAAGGAAGAGCTTACTTTGTTTTTTCATTCAGGCGGAGGGATGATTTTATTGAGGCTGTTCACAGAAACGGACTTAAAATAAAAAAGGAAAGGCATATCCTTCCGTATAAGGGAGAGGAGTCCAATCTTTTTTTATCTGAATGTGATTTCAGGACTGAGAAAACGAGTTATATGAAACCTTTGATCCTCTATAATACGGATGGCCGTTATTCCGAAGAGGCCGAACAGATTTTTTCCGGGAGAGCGTATGCTTCGTTTAATAAAAAAACTTAAAGGCTTGTACAAATACAGAGTCCTCATCCGGACTCTTGTCGGACGGGAGCTCAAAGCGCGCTACAGAGGAACTGTCCTGGGATTTGTGTGGTCTTTTGTGAATCCTCTGCTTCTGCTTACTGTCTATACTTTTGTGTTTGGATTTATTCTCAGGCCCAGAGACCCCAGTTTCGATGCGTCTCCCTGGTCCTATGCGCTTTTTCTTTTTTGCGGTATCCTGCCGTGGCAGGTCTGGTTTGCCGCTTCATCGCAGGAATCAGCCAATATTCTCATAGCGCAGGGGAACCTTATCAAAAAGATGCTGTTCCCGACAGAGATCCTTCCTATTGTCTCAGTGACGAGTAATTTCGTTCACTTTCTTTTCGGACTCCCCATTCTTTTGCTGTTCGTGCCTTTAATGGGAAAGACCTACACGCCTTATCTTTTGTTTTTGCCGGTCGTCATCCTGGTCCAGTACGTATTCACCCTGGGATTCTGTTTTTTGGTTTCGTCTCTGACTGTCCATTTTCGTGACATCAAGGATATCTTAACGAATCTTTTGACGTTCTGGTTTTTCTCGACCCCCATCATTTATGCCATGACTTTCGAGCCGGTCCAGAAACATCCCCTACTAAAGCTGTTCCTTAATCTAAATCCCATGACTCATATCATGTCGGGATACCAGAGCTGTGTTTATTATGGAGAGCTGATACACTGGAAGCGGCTCGGGGTGACTTTTTTGGTTTCCATAATCTTGCTTTTTATCGGGTATTATGTGTTTGACAGACTTCGAGATTCGTTTCCTGAGGAGGTTTGATTGCCTGCCATAGAAATTGAAAACCTATCCAGAATATACAGAAAATATTCGGAGCAGCACCGGTTCAAGACATTCAAGAGCGCTATTTTAAAGGGAGATCTGTTCAAATCCTTGAAGTCCGATGAAAAAGTCATGGCTCTGGATAATATCAGTTTCAAAGTGGAAAAAGGCACCACGTTTGGTGTCATAGGGGAAAATGGTTCCGGAAAAAGCACGCTGCTGAAAGTGGTCTCCGGTATTTCCAAGCCCACTTCAGGGCGTGTTCTCGTCAATGGAAAGGTTTCAGCCCTTATAGAACTCGGCGCAGGGTTTCATCCTGAGATAACAGGCCGTGAGAATATATACATCAATGGAGTGATGCTGGGACTCAGCAGGGAGGAAATAGACAAAAAATTCAATGATATCGTCAGGTTCGCTGAACTGGAGGATTTTATTGATGCCCCTGTCAAAACCTATTCTTCAGGGATGTATATGCGCCTTGGCTTTTCCATAGCCATTAATGTCAATCCGGATGTTCTGCTTGTGGATGAAGTGCTGGCCGTTGGGGATGCTTCCTTTGTCCCAAGGTGCCTGGAGCGGATTGATGAATTCCGCCGAAGGAAAAAGACCATCCTTTTCGTCAGCCATGACCTGATTACAGTAGAAAAAATATGTGACAGGGTTGCCTGGCTGAAAAACGGGAAAATGAAAGCACTCGGGGACCCGAAAAGGGTTATAGACCAGTATATCCAGGATGTGAAGTCCAAAAAAGAGAAGGACTTTGAAAAAAAACAGCAGGAAGAAGAGGCTCAGGGGGATCTGGATCAGGAGCGAAGGGAAAACAGATGGGGTAACCGGGAGATAGAGATCGAAAAAGTCAGGTTAATGGACCTAAGCGGCAGGGAAAAACGTGTGTTTACTCCCTCTGACGGCATGGTCATAGAAATGGATTTCCATACAAAAAATCCCATAAAGGATTTTGTTTTTGGGATAGGAATGTTCAATTCTCAGGGAGTGTGCTGCTATGGCACGAACACGGTCCTTGAAGGTTTTAAAAGTGAGTCCGTCCAGGGCAGAGGGAAGGTCTCTTTTCTAATAAAATCTCTCGACCTTATAAACGGCACGTATTATCTGGATGTGGCGGCGCACAGGCAGGATGGATTCCCTTATGATTATCACCGCAATCTGTATTCTTTTATGATTTCTTCTAAATTTATTGATAGCGGTATCTATAGGCCGCAGCACTCCTGGAAATTTTCTCCAGGTATAAAAATCACTAAAAAAAAACAATCCGAAAAAGAGAAACAGCATGGGTAAAAAGTCAAAAACAATTGAAGAACTCCTCAGCATCAGGAAGAAATTAAAAAGCTCAGGGAAAAAGGTCGTGATGACAAATGGATGTTTTGACCTTCTGCACGCAGGTCATATCCATTTGTTCAGAAAAGCGAAAAGATACGGGGATGTTCTTATCGTTGCCCTGAATGATGATGCTTCCATAGCAAGGGTAAAAGGTCCCAATAGGCCCATTTTTAAACTGAATGAAAGACTAGAAATTCTGGAAGCGGTGGAAACCATTGATTTTTTAGTGTCCTTTAAAGAAGAAACACCTAAAAAGCTGATTTCCCTTATCCTTCCGGATGTTTTAATAAAGGGCGGGGATTGGGGAGAAGATGAAATCGTGGGAAGGGAAGAGGTCGAGTCAGCAGGAGGAGAGGTAGTGGTGGTCCCTTATCTTCCCGGTTCTTCGACAACCGAAATCATTGAAAAGGTCCTCAAGCTAAACAGGAACTAAACAGGATTGGTATTCATTTTTGATTTTTAAGCTTGCTTTGATGGAATTCTTTGAGGCTTTCATAGAACCAGGACCAGATTTTTTTATGAAAGGAAAAGCTGGGCGGCGAGTTTTTCAGAGTTTCCAGAGGAATGAATTCTTCTTCGTCCTGGGGTGAAAAGAGGAAAGAAGCCTCCTGGTCCCAAAGAAGGGGAAATTCCGGATGGAATTGGATACCCAGTACATTTCTGTATTTTTCGTGCTCAACAGCTTCAATGACATTTTCGTCAAGGGTCGTAGCACAAACCTTCATTCCTTTTCCGAGGCTGTCCACCGCCTGGTGGTGAGAGCTGCAAATAAGAGGCGTTTCCTGAGGGCTGAATCCGAATTTCCTGACAAAAAGGCCATCCGGGGAAAATCTGATGGGATGAAGATTATAGCGGAAAAGGTTTTTTTCAGGATAAAGTCTTGAGTAGGGATTGTAATGCCAATTGTTTTTGTGGAGAGACAGGACATCCTCCAGGGAATATTTTTCATATTTTTCTGACCATATGTCCTGGATCATGCTTCCTCCTGTGCCTACATTCAGGGTTTGTTCCCCAAGACATATCCCGAGAACAGGAAAGTCCGGATATGATTCCAGGAGGGGAATAAAATCACTGTTTTGATAACCTCCTAAGAGGTGGAACACAAAAGACAGCTCAAGGAAATGCCTTATCGGCGTGCTTATGGAAGTAAGCAGATTTGTTTTCTCTCCGTATATATAAGGGGGAATATCAGCTCCTCCGAAGAAGATCATTCCATCGGAGCGGGCAACGATTTTTTTGAATTCAGGTGTCAATTCATTTTCTTGAAAAAGACTGTCTTTGGTAAGGCTTCCTGTCAATCTGTGGAATTTTATCCAGTTGAGATTTTTTTCTTTGACCAGGGCCAGGGATTTTTGATAATCCGTACGTTCATCTTGATGAAAAATACCCACTATCTCTAAATTTTCGTCGCCGAATATTCCTCTCTCCTTCAGTTTTATTAGGGAGTTTAGGCTGCCTGGAGAAGGATAGAGTATGGATAATCGGATATTTTCTGTGGGAAGCGAGTCTCTGTCAAAATAATTTAATTCGTGTTCGGGAGCAGGGGTTCCGCAGAAAAGAAAAAAAGTTAGTAATAATAAAAGCAGACCGCTGACTATGTTTCTTTTTGTCATGTTGCACCTCAATTTAATCGAATTCCTTTGTTCCTCATTTTTTCAATCTATGGATATTCTCTATTTTTTTCCTTTATAAACATCCACCTTATCTGTTTTTCCGGAATCAAAGACTTTGATGGAATAGGTCTTGTTCTCTGTTTCACAAACAAACAGATTGTATCTCTCCCCTGATTTAAAATCTGTTATTCTTTTTTGTTCCGTGATTTTTTTTATGGGGTATTCCTTCTCTCCGATGATTATTGACCTCGGAGTCTCATGGCTTTTATAGCCTGAATAAAATTGGGCGCATGGTTTATCCGCCTTGGGAACAGAGTCTTTTTTCTTTTTCATAAGGTCCCTGGCTCTTTCAATCAAAACATTACACTTTTCCCAACACTCTTTCAACCCTTATTACCTGTCACTAAGGCAACACCCCTAGCCTCCCAAACAAAAATCTTTTATAATGAACCTGACCTATTCATAAAAAAGTGGCGATGAGTATTTTTTTGTTTTGCTTTACAGGATAGACATGTTTTTTATAAAAATGATAAATGAAATGTTATTGCTTTTTTCACTTTCATTTTAATCGCCGTTTTTTTACCTTTTAGGCAAGCCGATCTCACTGCATCTGCTTCGTTACAGGGCACTCGCGGTGAAGGACCACAGCTTCGCACCCTGGGCCTCGCATCTGCAGCAACCTCGACTTGTGAATATTACAGGTGAATCACTTATGAGTATTGATTTTATAACAAAAACAGAAGAATTTAAGAAGCTGATAAGCGGATTAAGCAGTGGAAAGGCCCTCAGTATATCCGGGGTCATTGATCAGGCAAAACCTTATTTTTTGTCTTCAATAAAGAGGGAGACTGAGAAAAACATTGTGTTTCTCTGCCCTGTGAGCTCATCGCTACAAAACGTTAAGGAAAAATGCGATTTTTTTCTTTCCCAGTTGTCGATGAATCAGGAGTCTGACATTTTCCCTCATTTGGCTGACAGCCCTTATCAGGATACTCCTTGTTCTATGGATTCAGTCTCTTCAAGAATGAGGTTTTTTCGGAAATGGAACCAGGAACAGAACTCCATAGTCATAACCAATCTGCTTGCGCTGTTGATGCCGGTTCCCTGTAAGAAAGCCCTGAAGAAGCTGTTCCTGGAGATAGAAAATGGAGTCACATTGGACCGTGAGGACCTGATTGGGGTCCTTGAAAACTATGGATATGAGAGACAGGATATCATCAATTCGCATGGAGAATATGCCTTCAGGGGCGGGATTGTTGATGTTTTTTCTCCTCTGGAATCATACCCTTTCCGCATTGAATTCAGCGGAGAGACAGTCAGGTCTCTGAGAAAATTCGAGACATCTTCCCAGCGTTCGGTCGAGAGAATTGATTTTCTTCACATACCTTCCATGAGAGAATTTCCGGCCGCAAAGGATTCTGAACCTTGTTTTGTTTTCCACAGTAAAGTCAATGAGCAGCCTTTCTGCCGTTTGAAAGAATACCTTGGGGACTGTATATATGTCATTGACGATTATGATGAGGTCAAGAAGGAGTGGGGACAGCTCCAGAAAGAGTTTAAGGAACAATATGAAAAGCTCAGAAAAAGAAATATTTTCTCTCTATCCCCCGAAGAAATTTTCGAATTCCCTTTCTTGGATGAAGTGAAGGACAGCGCAGTACGTCTGAATGAAATACCTTCCTCGAGCCTAAAGGAACATATTGCTTTTTCCTTTCAGTCTGTCCCCACTTTTAAAAATAAGATTCCCTTCTTCCTCACCTACTTAAAGAAGCTGCAGAAGGAATCGGAGAGAAGCGCGATTTATATCTCCAGCAAAGGAGTTAGGGAAAAGGTCTCTCTCATTTTATCGGAAAATGAGATTCCGTTCCTGGAAGCAGACCACCCTTTTATTGAAGCAAAGGATGGATCCGTTGTTTTACTGATAGGCAAAATGGGCCGGGGTTTCAGTTATCCTGAGCTGAAAATCAATTATTTTTCCGAGAATGATATTTTTACAGAAGAGAAGGTTCTTGTAAGCCGTCCTAAAACCAAAGCCTTTCTTTCACATTTTCAGGACTTGAAGACTGGTGACTATGTGGTGCATACAGATTATGGCGTAGGGATTTTTAAAGGTTTGGTAGAGATGGGGGTGGACGGCGGGAAGCAGGAGTTTATAGAAATCAATTATAGGGATGATGACAAACTATTTGTTCCTGTTCAGGATTTGAACTTAGTCCAGAGATATTCAAGAGTCGGCGCTGCTTTCCCTAACCTGAGCAAACTCGGTTCCCCACAGTGGGTCAAATCAAGAGAGAGGGTTAAAAAAGGTATTGAAAAAATGGCCAAGGAGCTTCTGCACCTCTATGCCAAGAGAATGGCTCAGGAAGGGTACGCCTTCAGCCAGAAAGGAATGTGGCAGTCTGATTTTGAAAAAACCTTTGAATATGAGGAAACCGGTGACCAGGAACTCGCCATAAAAGAAGTCATGGATGATATGGAATCATCTCTGCCCATGGATCGGCTCTTATGCGGAGATGTGGGATATGGAAAAACAGAAGTCGCTTTAAGGGCGTCTTTTAAAGCGGTTATGGATGGCAAACAGGTAGCTGTTCTTTGCCCCACTACTGTTCTCGCCAGCCAGCATTTAAAGACATTCCAGAACCGGATGCTCCTTTTTCCGGTGAGGGTTGAAGGATTGACCAGGCTGCAGTCTCAAAGTGTCCAGAAAAATATCGTGAGGGACATCAAAAAAGGTTTAGTCGATATCGTCATAGGCACCCACAGACTGATTTCCGGGGATGTGGAGTTCAAAGACCTTGGATTGCTGGTCGTTGATGAGGAACAGAGATTTGGCGTGAAACACAAAGAGAAGATAATGAAGATGAAGTCAGATATAGATGTTTTGACAATGACAGCGACTCCCATCCCAAGGACTTTAAATTTTTCATTGAGCGGGCTCAAGGACATCAGCCTTATTGAAACTCCCCCAAAGGACAGACTGGCTATCCACACCATCGTGACTCTTTACAGTAAAAAACTGATTTCCTCTGCCATAAAAAGGGAATTGAACAGAAATGGGCAGGTTTATTTTGTTCATAATAGAGTTGAGGATATTGATACAATGGCCGGGATGATAAAAAAGTGGGTTCCTCAGGCCCATGTGGTTACTGTCCATGGGAAAATGAGAGGGGCGCAGTTAGAGAAAAGAATGCTTGATTTTATTCAGGGGAAATACAATGTCCTGATTTCTACGACAATCATTGAAAACGGGATTGATATCCCGCTGGTAAACACTCTTATCGTCAACAGGGCGGAAAGGTTTGGATTGGCCCAGCTGTACCAGCTCCGGGGAAGAGTGGGGCGTTCATCACGTCAGGCATTTGCTTATTTTTTGGTCTCCCCTTCTTCCAAACTCACCAGAAAGGCCAAGGAAAGGCTGATCGCCATACAGGAGTTTGCTGAATTGGGCTCAGGTTTCAGACTGGCTGCAAAAGACCTTGAAATAAGAGGAGCCGGAAATTTTCTTGGCGAGGAACAGCACGGCTTCATGGAAGCCGTGGGGTTTGAATACTACATGTTCCTTCTGGACCAAACAGTCAAGAAGCTGAGAGGAGAGCAAACAGAACCCAGAAAGAGCCGGATTGATTTGAAAGTCAATATAAGGATTCCTGATGCGTATATTCCCCAGCTCAGCTTAAGAATGGATCTGTACAAGCGTGTATCTTCCATAGAAGAGCTCTCTGAACTGGATAAGATAAAGGAGGAGATAAGGGACAGGTACGGTTCTTTTTCTCAGAGCGTTATGAACCTGTTTGATTACGGAAAGATAAAGTTGCTTGCCCAAAAAGCAGGAATAGAAACTTTAGACAGAATGAGAAACAAGATCGTTCTTAAATTTTTTGCGGATTCGACCGCCGATGTTTCAAAATTAATCGGCCTGGTTGAGAAATATTCCGGGTCCATGACTCCGCAGGGAATAGTGACATTAATGTTGGGATCGGAAAATGAGTCAAACATACTGCATGAAACGATATGTATCTTGAAGCAGTTAACTTTATTGTAATATAATGAGGCTGGACTCTTGATAGCATGAGAATAGAAATGAGTTTATTTCAGTTGAAAAAGGACGCTTTGCTGGCAGTGGTCTGCTTTGTGCTTGTGACGTGTGCAGGAAAAGCCCCTGAAGAAAAGGCTGTAGAGGATTCTCATTATAACACTCAGGAGAATGAGGTCATATTGAAGATAGAGGATTCATTTTACACAAATTCTGATTTTAAGGATTATCTTTTATTGACCGTGGGAGAAGGTTATGGAGAGATGCCGGATTTGAGTTTAAGCAGGATGTTGGATAGTTTCGTAGAGGAAAAACTCTTATTAGAGGCTGCCAAAGGCAAGGGAATGTTTTTAACAGACGAAGAAAAAAAAGCATATATAGCCCGGCTTTCTAATGAATTCAAACTGAGTGAGAGAATGATTCAAAAAGAAGTCAAGATAGACACGCTTTTAGAGAAACTTCTC
Organism: Candidatus Aminicenantota bacterium; assembly: GCA_021162615.1. GTDB lineage: Bacteria > Acidobacteriota > Aminicenantia > Aminicenantales > Aminicenantaceae > WJMT01. The sequence continues at coordinate 64,826 of JAGGYH010000080.1, read as the reverse complement.
ATAGAAAAGTTCACTCTTGGTCTTGTGGAGGATATAAGTGTGGATCCTGAGGAAATACGGGAATATTACAGCTCAAACAAAAGAGAGTTTTTACAAAATGAACAGAGGCGGGTCAGTCAGATCCTTCTGAAGACCGAAGAGAGAGCCATAGAAATATATAAACTGGTTAAGGGAGCGTCAGAAGAGAGATTCCAGCAGGTCGCCAGAGAAGAGTCTGAAGGAGTGGAAGCTTCCCGGGGAGGAGTGATGGGGATTTTTGAATTAGGCCAACTCCCTGTTGAGATGGATAAAGTGGTCTTCTCTTTGAAACAGGGACAGGTAAGTCAGGTCATAGAATCTGAATACGGTTATCACATTTTTCGGGTTGATGAGATCATAAAAAGCGCTCCTTTGCCTGATAAACCTGACGAGGAGATTTCTTCAAAAATAGAAATGAAGATCCTTAATCAAAAGATAAATGAATTTATGCACAATTACCAAGATAAGTTGAAATCAGATCTTGATTGGAATTTTTATCCTGATAGGCTGAGCTTTTCTTATCAGAGGAATGAATATGAATAGAAACATAAAAACAGCAGCCATTTTAATGATTCTGATATGCGCAGGATTGCAAGTCAGCGGAAATGAAGTCATAGATGCCATCGTCGCTGTCGTTAACGGGGATATCATTGCTTTGTCTGATTTCAAGAAGCAGGATGAAATCCTGTATCAGTCACTGGCATCTCAATATAGAGGAGAGGAACTCAGGGAGGCATATGAGAAGAGCAAAAAAAATCTTCTGGACGGGATGATCACGGATTTTCTGCTTGTTCAGGAGGCAAAAAAACAGGAAATTGATGTGAACACACAGAAGGAAAAAATGGTAGAGGACATGATGGAACAGTATGGCTTTAGTTCTATTGAAGATCTTAGAAGGGCGATGGGGCAGCATGGGGTCGATTATGATATTTGGCTGGATCATCAGGAGAGAGAGCTTCTGAAAGAGGGTGTTCTGTTTTATTCGTTCGGCAAAGACATTGTGGTGGATGATACGGAGGTCATTAATTACTACAGACAGCATCAGGAGGAATTCATAGAGCCGGCTAGTTTTGAGCTGAAAGCCATATATCTTTCTGGCACAGGGAAAGTTCAGGAAGAACTCAACGGAAAGATGGATGAGATCAAAGGCAAATTAGATGCTGGGGAGATGTTTGAGGACCTGGCGGAAAAATATTCTGAAGGTCCTTATAAAGAGAACCGGGGAGAATTAGGCAGTTTCAAAAAGGGGACCTTGGACAGAACTCTGGAGCAAGCGGTGGAGAAAATCGAAGTCGGAGAAGTCACGCCTTGGATACAAACAAGCAATGGGTGGTATTTGTTGAAGCTGGTTGATAAAGAGGAGGAACATGTCAAGGATTTTGATGAAGTCAGAGCAGAGATCGAAAACAGAATCTTTCAGAGGGAGCGTCAGGAAAAGACGATTAAATACCTGGAAGAACTGAGAGAAAAAAGTTATATAGAGATTAAAATACCGGATCCTTATAAAGAATTCTCCGAACTCTTTAATCATTCTTTTCATTGAGGCATCCAGCAGCCCAAAGCATACCTCTTTTCACGATCTCCCTGGCTTCCGGCACATCGAAATCTTTTGAGACATGACCGAGGGATGTGTAAAAGACCCTGCCTTTTCCATATTTTTTTGTCCATACCACGGGCATGACAACGCCTTTGATCCAGGAGGCGTGCTGGCCGGAAAAGGTGGTAGTGGCAAGGACATGATTTATGGGATCTACATGCATATAATACTGTTCTGAATGCATTTTAAAATCAGACAGGCCTTTGGTTATGGGATGTTCTTTGTTTGATATAGTGACTTCATAATCGATGACACCTCCCGGATGAGCCACCCACTGGCCGCCGACCATGAATTGGTACTCTGTGTTCTGCCTGAATGAATCGGCGAGGCCTCCGTGCCATCCTGCTAGTCCCACGCCGCTTTTGACTGCTTCCAGCAGCCCTTGTTCCTGCTCGGAAGTGATGGATGACATGGTAACAGCCTGAACGATAAGATCCAGTGATTTCAGCTTCTCAACATCAAGATAAGAATCCAGAGTGTTTGAGATCTCAACATCAAATCCCTGTTTTTCAAGCCAGGGAGCAAAAATATCTACACATTTCTTTGGTTCGTGTCCTTCCCATCCTCCCCAGACGAAAAGGGCTGTTCTCTTTTCTGTATCTCGATTTTCATATGATTGGAGAGTGATACCGGTCCATAACAAGATAAAAAGGACTGCGCATATTCTTTTCATTTAACGCTCCTTATGGATTTGAAATGATTAGCCTTCTCATATTATTTTTTTTTCACAATCAATTCAAGGTCATAAACGCAGAACCTCTCATGAAATGCTTTTTACTCAAATTCAATCATTGATTTTTTTTGTCTTTACAGTAAAATTGGTCTTGGATAACCATCCGGAGAAAAAATGTCAGACAGAGACAGATCCGTCAGCCGCAGAATTTTTATAAAAAAAGGGATCCAGGCTGCGGCAGCTGCTGTCATCGTTCCCAGGGCTGTTTTGGGTGGTAAGGGATTCACTTCCCCAAGTGATCAGCTGACCAAAGCTGTCATAGGCGTGGGAGGTATGGGAAGAGTCCATTTGCATTACCCCGGAGCGAGGTTGATGGCTGTCTGTGATGTGGATGAGAAACACCTGAAACTTGCTTTAGAGATGGCTGGGCCGGATGTTAAGGGTTATAAGGATTTTCGTGAAGTACTGGAAAGAAGCGATATAGATATCGTTCATATAGCCACACCTCCCCATTGGCATGGCATTATATCTAAAACCGCTGCTGAAGCAGGAAAAGACATCTGGTGTGAAAAACCTATGACCCGCACCATAGAGGAAGGGAAAAAAGTCGTCCGGGCTGTTCAGAAGAACGGGCGGATCTTTAGGGTGAACACCTGGTTCAGATTCAGTGATCCTTTTTATAAATTGGGGTCTACTGTGCAGCCCATTAAAAAAGCAGTGATGAACAGGATGTTGGGATGGCCTTTGAAAGTGACGGTGAGCGGAGTCACAGGTTTTGATTGGAAGTTTTACTGGAAGGGCAGGACAGATTTAAAGCCTCAGCGCGTACCAAAGGAGCTTGATTACAACTTCTGGCTCGGGCCTGCTCCTTTGAAGCCTTATCACCCTCACCGGGTCCATACCACTTTCCGGGGTTACTGGGATTATGACGGAGGAGGACTTGGAGATATGGGGATGCATTACCTTGACCCGGTGCAGTACATTCTGGAAAAAGACGGGACCAGCCCCGTTGAAATAGAGGCTGACTGCTCTCAGCAGCATCCTGATGCCTGCCTCACATGGAGGAGGATCGAGCTGAAATATGCGGATGGGTGTAAGATCATCCTGGATGGAGAGAACAGGGATAAAAAAGTGCCTTTTATTGAAGGGCCTGAAGGAAAGATATTCAGAGGAATCCGATCAGATATATTGGATTTCAAACAAAGATTAGCCCGGCTTCCTGATCCTGCGCAGCAGGAAACTGATTTTTCGAACGCTGTCAGGAAGAGAAAAAAATTTGCTTTGAACGAGGAAAACGGGCACCGGTCATGCACTATCGTAAATCTCAGCAAGATAGCCGTGCGTTTAGGAAGGCCTCTGAGGTTTGACCCTGATAAGCAGTGTTTTATCGGAGACCCGCAGGCCGACAGGCTTCTCCATCAGCCAATGAGGGCGCCATGGCATATGTAGCGCCTCTCATTCCATCTGGAGATGTATAGATGAGAAAAGGGACAAGAACATTAGCTGTTGTCACGACTCTCTTTTTTATGACCGCCTCTGTCTATGGATCGGTGCTTAAAAAAGCATCCCCCGAAGATATCATCAATATACTTGCTGAATTTCCTGCTGAGAGTTCCGCTGATATGGAAGAATTGGCTTCTGAGATCTTGGGACTCGGCAGAGACGGAATTGTCGATCTGTGTTTGATGCTTGAGAGCGATGAAGAAGCAAAAAGAACAAGCGCTGAATATGCGGTTCACGGCTTGGCGGTCTCAACAGCAAGATTTTTGAGAGAGGATGACCGGTTTTTGGCTTCCAAGGCCTTTATCAGATCTTTAAAATTTTTGAAAGACAAGAACACAAAGGGATTTATCCTCAGTCAGCTTCAGCTCATCGGAAAAAGAGAGGCAGTGAAACCGGTCGCCCGGTATTTGACAGACAGGACACTGTGTGAACCTGCGGCCAGAGTCCTGCTTTCAATAGGAACAGAAAGAGCGGAAAAGGCTTTCATTAAATCCCTGGATACGGCTTCCGGTGATCGGCTTGTCACGGTGATCAAAGCTCTGGGTGAGCTTCGCAGCAGAAAAGCTGTTAAGAAAATCAGGCCTTATGTTTCAAGCCAGGACAGCGATCTCCGAAGAGTATCTTTATTTGCCCTGGCAAATACAGGAGATCCTTCCTGTATGGATTTGATGGGGAAGGCAAGGCTCAGATCATCCGTATATGAAAGGAAAAGAGCTCCCCTTGTTTATCTTCTTTATGTAAGCCGCCTCGCAGAGGCTGGTTATAAAGAGATAAGCATGAATATTTGCAGGGATATGATAGCCGGTTATACAGCAGAGGATGAAAGCCAGATTTCGTGTTCTGCTCTGGATCTGCTTGTGAGCATTGCCGGGGAAGAGGCCAGGGGTGACCTTCTGGAAGCTGCGGGAAGCCAGAATATGGAACTGCGTCGAAAGGCTCTTGAACTGTCCTTGGGCCTTTACAGTGCTGGAATGAGGGAGAAATGGATACAGAAAACAAAGGAAGTGTCTCCTGAAGTACAGGCCGAAATCCTGACCATGCTCGGGAAAACAGATGATAAATCTTTGGCTCCTTTTTTTCGGAAAAAACTTCACAGCGAAAGCCATGTCATTAGGATGGCGGCTGTGATGCCGCTGTGTGCTGGTGAAGGGCAAAAGGCAGTTACAGATTTATTCGGACTTCTGCGCTCTGGTAAAGAGGAGGAGATACAGCTTGTCAAAAAGGCGCTTCTTGGTTTTAAGGCAGAGGCTGTGATTCCGGAGATAAAAACAAGGTTTAAAGAAATGCCTGTGAAGGCCCGCATGGCTCTTATGGAGGTGATTTCCGAGAAGCGTGCTTTTGACTGTGTTGATTTGGTTGTTTCTCAGATTGAGACCGGAGATGAGGATCTGAGAAAGACCGCTCTTTTGAGCCTGGAGAGCATTGTGGATGAAGACGATATTTCAATGCTCATTGATCTTCTGGGGCAGGCGGCTGATAAAAAAGAGATACTTTGGCTCCAAAAGGCGCTGCAATCTGCCTGTGGTTTCATTGAGACTCCGGAGATGCGGGCTGATAAGGTCATAAGCGCGTTGGCTGAAGCAGAGGGCGAGAAAAAGCTTCTCTTTCTCAGGCCGCTCTCGGAAATCGGAGGTATAAAAGCCCTGGACGCTGTTTTAGAGGCGCGGCAGAGTAAAAACCCGAAAGTGAGCCTGGAAGCCTTCTCTGCTCTGGTTCAGTGGAAAGGACTTGAAGCATCAGATGAACTGCTCGCCGCATGCAGGGAAACTTCTGATAAAAAATACAGATATCTGGCGTTAAGGTCTTATATCCGCATTGTAACCGGATCAGAACTGGATGGTGAGGAAAAATCAGCCATGATGCACAGGGTCAAAGGCATACCGCAGGAGGTCGAAGAGAAAAGACTTTTTCTTTCAGGTCTGGGAGAGATAAAGACGCTTTGTTCTATGAAAGAGGCGGCTTTTTTTCTGGAAAATGAGGAGCTGAGAGAACAGGCGGCAGGTGTGATGGCTCAAATCGCCCTGCCCGAACCTCTTTGCAACGGGCTTTCAGGAGATGAAGTGATGTCTTTGCTGGAGAGGGCGTTGGTGTTCATTGAGGATGAGTATCAAAGAGAGCAGATTTTGGATTATATAAAGGAAATGAGGGATTCAAAAGAAAACAAATAAGGCATTGATAAAAAAAATTGAAATAAATATAATGAATCTGATGGTTATACGGAATTTCCCCCTAATTTTATAAAGGAGTAAAAAAATGAAGAAGGTGTTTATTATGGTCATAATCGCTTGTCTCTGTGCGGTCACCTGCACCAAACAGGAAAAGAATCCATTTTTTAGTGAGTGGAAGACTGAATTTGAGGTCCCTCGGTTTGACCAGATCAGCAAGGAGCATTACCTTCCTGCTTTTCGTAAGGGTATCGAACAGCAAAAAGGAGATATTGAGAAAATTGTCGCCGACCAGAGCGAACCCACGTTTGAAAACACCATAGAAGCTCTGGAAGAAAGCGGGGCTCTTCTGAGGAAAGTGTCCAGTGTCTTCAATGTATTGAACGGATCCATGACAGATGATGAGATGCAGAAAATCGACGAGCAGGTCACGCCTCTTTTATCCAATCACAGGGATGACATGCTTTTTAATGAGGCGCTTTTCCAACGCATCAAAACAGTTCATGACCAGAGAGCGGAGCTTGATTTGACAGAGGAACAGGCCACTCTTCTTGAAAAATACTATCTGGATTTTGTTCGGGGCGGTGCCAATCTGAGCGAGGAAGACAAAGCTGAATTAAGGAAAATCAATGAAGAACTCTCGAATCTCACTATGAAGTTCGGCCAGCACGTGCTGAAGGAAAACAACCGTTATGAATTGGTTGTAGAAAGCGAGGAAGACCTTGCCGGCCTTCCCCAATCTGTGATCGATGGAGCAGCCAAAGCAGCCAAAGACAGAGGTCATGACGGGAAATGGGTCTTTACTCTTCACCGGTCAAGCATCACTCCGTTTTTGACCTATTCAGAAAAGAGGGGCTTGAGAGAAGAGATTTTCAAAGCTTATATAAACAAAGGCAACCACGACGATGAATTGGACAACAAGGAGATCGCATCCAGAATCGCATATCTTCGGGCGAAAAGGGCTCATATTCTCGGATATGAAACGCATGCGCATTATGTGTTGGAAGAAAACATGGCCAAGAAGCCGGAGAATGTATATGACCTGCTGTTCAAAATATGGGAACCTGCTCTGGAAAAAGCAAAACAGGAAAGAAGCGAGCTCCAGAAATTGATACGTGAGGAAGGCAAAGATTTTAAACTCGAGCCCTGGGATTGGTGGTATTATACAGAAAAATTAAAAAAGAAAAAATACGACCTTTCTGATGAGATGATCAAGCCCTATTTTGAACTGAACAATGTGAGAGAAGGAGCCTTTTACGTAGCCAATCAGCTTTATGGCATTCAGTTTGTTGAAAGGACGGACTTGCCAAAATACCACCCCGATGTAAAAGTATTTGAAGTCAAAGAAAAAGACGGCTCCCATATCGGGATCTTTTTTGCCGATTATTATTCCAGAGCTTCCAAGAGAGGCGGGGCATGGATGAACAGTTTTCGGAAGCAGTACAGGCTGGAAGGAAAAGAGACCACTCCTATTGTGACAAACAATTTGAATCTCACCAAGCCCAGCGGCGAAAGCCCCACGCTTCTGACATTTGATGAGGCCACAACCCTCTTCCACGAATTCGGGCATGCGCTCCATGGGCTGCTTTCTGACTGCACCTATCCGAGACTTTCCGGTACTTCTGTTCCCAGGGATTTTGTAGAGCTTCCTTCTCAGATCATGGAGCACTGGGCAGCGGAACCGGATGTGCTGAAAATCTACGCCAAACACTATGAGACCGGAGAGCCGATTCCGCAGGAATTAATTGATAAGATTGAAAAAGCCGGACATTTCAACCAGGGATTTGTCACTGTGGAATATGTCGCTGCTTCGCTGCTGGATATGGATTGGCACATTTTGTCCGAGCCTGCGGAATACGATGCTTTGGAATTTGAAAACAAGTCCATGGAGAAGATCGGAATGATTCCAGAGATCGTAGTGCGCTACAGGACTCCTTATTTCCAGCATATCTTTTCAGGAGGATATGCATCCGGGTATTACAGCTATATCTGGTCAGAAGTCCTTGACTGCGATGCTTTTCATGCCTTTAAGGAGACCAGCCTTTTTGATAAGGAAACAGCGCTTTCTTTTAGAACCAATGTTCTTGAAAAAGGCGGGACCCAGGATCCCATGCTGCTGTACATGAACTTCAGAGGAAAAGAGCCTGATGTCAAGTATCTGCTGGAGAAGAGAGGGCTTAATTAACCTGACCTCCTTTTTACTTTTTAAGCCAGGCTGTTAATTCGTTTATCTTCTTATCTATAAGTTGCCGGCCGATTTTATGCTTGTCCTTCCATTTATAGAAGGAAAGCATATGGGGAGGGTCTGGAGTGAATTTCGGCTCGAGTATAAAGAGATTTTTATTTCCCTCTCTTTTTGAGATCTGCTCCATCATCATATAGGATGTGTTCAAAAGGGAAGAGATGAGGTCCATATCCTTATCCGGATTCGGCTCTATATATCCCATAAGGTTTATGCCCACGATTTTCTTTATCCCCATATCTCTGAGAGGTTTGACCGGGACAGGGTCCAGGATCCCGCCGTCATTTAACAACCGGTTATTGATCTTATAAGGAGGGAAAATCCCGGGGATGGATATGGATGCCATGACCGCATCAATGATTTTCCCTCCGTCGAGATACACGCTTTTTCTCTTAATCGGGTCAGTGGCGCATACAACCAGAGGGACCTTGGTGTCTTTAAAGGTTGCGTCTCCATAATAATGGTTTGAGAGAAATTTTTTTATTTTTTCTCCTTTGATGAGGGAAATATTTGGTTTGTTGGGGTCAACGAGTCTTAACCAGTCCTTTTTCCTTAATTTTACGGCCTGTTTCAGGAGCGAGTCGGCCTCTCCATGAAGAGCGTAATAGGCTCCTATCAAGGCTCCGATGCTTGAACCGCTCACAGCTGTTATGTTGATGCCTTCTTTTTTTATTCTGTTGATAATGGGGAAAATGGCATAGCCTCTGACTGCACCGCTGCCCAGAGCCAGCCCGGCTTCATTCCTTTTTAGAATCATCATACCTGTCTTTAGCCTGACCTATTCATAATAAAATGGCGATGTATTTATTATTCATTTTGTTCCAGCGATATGCAAGATTATATTAAGAATGACGATAGCAGCTCTTTTCCTGGTTAGGTATTTCATTTTAATCGTCTTTTTTTTACTTTTGAGGCAAGCCGATGTGAAATTCAGGCGCGGTCTGTGCTCCCGGCTTTCATCAGGCAAGCTGGTTCTTCAGCCCGCTGATTTTCCCCAGCGAGTAAAATCAGCTTATTCCTCGGCTCGCTCCCCTCTGCGAGGAACCATGCCCGCTCGCCTCCGGATGACTTCAGAACCACCCAGCCTGACTGAAAGTTGGGATTGTGCGTAATACTATTTATCTTATAGGATAAACGTTAACCTTACGAAAACCAGGTGTGGACGTGGCGACATTGAAGATTTAGCCTTCGGATGAGGCTTTTTGAGGGAACCCGGCTAAGCCGGGCTCCGAGTATGTCTGACCCACGGACGGGGGGAGTTACGCAGGAGCCGAGAAAAACGAAGAAGAATGGCGTTAAAAATCTGAAGGGAGCACAGGCCATACCTGAATTTCGCAAGGTTAAAAGGTGGCGTGGCCTGAGCTCCCTTATCATCACGAGGAGCGCAGCGGCGTGGTGATCTCATGACGCTTCGTTTCACAATGAGATTGCTTCATCACTTTGTTCTTCGCAATAACACAGCAACCTCGACTCGTTCATCATCCAGGCTAGTTATAACAGATCTTTCATGTGATATATATGATTATTTTGTTGACTCGAGCTTTTAGAACTATATATATTATAGTTATCATTAGACTTGATTTTTCAAACTTTAGATGAAAGAAGGGTGATTATGAAAAACAAGAAAGAAAAAGGCGAATCAAAAAAAACCTTAACCAGAAGAGAATTTATAGGACGAAGCGCGGCTACTGCCGCTGGATTTATGATTATTCCCCGTCACGTCCTGGGAGGAGCCGGGTATAAAGCACCCAGTGACACCTTAAATATAGGAAGCATCGGGGTCGGAGGAAAAGGCTCTTCTGATATCCGCAGCGTGAGTTCAGAAAATATTGTGGCGTTGTGTGATGTGGATGACAGGGAAATGGCCAAATTCCTGGGTTCGGAACATAACACTCCCGAACAGAAGGCTATGTATGAGAAAGCGAATAAGTATCAAGATTTTCGGGTGCTTCTGGATAAAGAGAAAAACATAGATGCAGTCACGGTTACGACCCCGGATCACAACCATGCTGTGATCGCCATGAATGCCATAAAAAGAGGCAAGCATGTCTTTGTTCAAAAGCCTTTGACCCACACTGTAAAAGAGGCGAGGCTGCTGGCTCAGGCTGCGAAAAAAGCAGGGATCGTCAGCCAGATGGGCAACCAGGGTCATGCCGGAGAAGGTGGCCGTCTGATCAATGAATGGATCTGGGACGGAGCCATAGGCGATGTAAGGGAAGTCCACTGCTGGACAAACCGGCCCATATGGCCCCAGGGCATTGAGGCTCCCAAAGATACGCCTCCTGTGCCTGATGAATTGGCATGGGATATTTGGCTTGGACCGGCTCCATACAGGCCCTATCATCCGGCTTATCATCCCTTTAGCTGGAGAGGCTGGTGGGATTTTGGAACAGGAGCTCTGGGAGATATGGGAGCTCACATACTGGACCACCCCTTTTGGGCCCTAAAGCTGGGACATCCCACATCTGTTCAGGCCAGTTCCACCAAATTCACCAAGGACTCTTATCCTGTTGCTGAGGTGGTGACTTATGAATTCCCGGCCAGGGGGAAAATGCCGCCTGTAACCCTCAAATGGTATGACGGAGGGATCATGCCTCCCAGGCCGGCTGAACTGGAAGATGGCCGCATGATGGGCGACTCCGGAGGAGGAGGATTGTTTGTGGGTGATAAAGGGATGTTAATGTATAGCACTTATGGAAACAATCCGCGTATTATTCCGGAATCAAAGATGCAGGAATACAAAAGACCGGAAAAAACAATTCCGCGCTCTCCAGGCATCCACGAGGAATGGGTGGAAGCCATTAAAAAAGGCGAAAAATCCACTACGGATTTTTCATACTCCGGGACTTTGACTGAAGTCATGCTTTTGGGAAATGTAGCCGTAGCCACAAAGGCAAAAAACACCAAGCTGGAATGGGACGGGAAGAAAATGGAATTCAAAAACCTTCCGGAAGCCAACAATTTTCTTCATACTGAATACCGAAAAGGTTGGTCTCTTTAAGTTAAAAGGAGCTGGTCATGAAAAAAGCAGTGGGTTTTGTCTTGCTGGTTTTTGTTTTTTTTCTCTTTGGTGTCATTAACTGTCAGGAGAATGAAGAAGTGAATTCGGAAATGGCTTCTGTAAAGAAGTGGAAAATACACGACAAAGACAGGCCCTTGCCCCCTGTTGTGGATCCGGGCCCTTCAATGCTTCCTGTTCCTGCGCCTTCAGATGCGGAAGTTCTTTTTGACGGGGAAGACCTTTCCCAATGGGAAGACAGCAAAGGAAACGAGGCTCAATGGAAGGTGGAAAACGGATATTTGGAAGTCGTGAAAAAAACAGGCTCCATCCAGACAAAAAAAGAGTTTGGAAGCTGCCAGCTCCATATCGAGTGGGCATCCCCTGCGGAAGTATCCGGAGAAGGACAGGGCCGTGGAAACAGCGGTGTGTTTTTAATGGGGCTCTATGAAGTACAGGTGCTGGATAACTTTGAGAACAGGACATATGCAGACGGCATGGCCGGAGCTGTGTACGGGCAGTATCCTCCTTTGGTCAATGTGTGCCGTCCTCCGGGTGAATGGCAGTGTTTTGATATTATCTTTACGGCTCCCTTTTTTAATGAGAACGGACAATTAAAAGAGCCGGCCCGCATGACCGTGTTTCACAACCATGTTCTCATCCATAATGATGTGGTGCTGACGGGCCCTACAGCGTGGAAAAAAAGGCCTTCCTACAAAGCTCATCCGGAGAAACTTCCTCTTTCCCTGCAGGACCACGGAAACCCGGTTCGTTACAGAAATATCTGGATACGCGAAATCTCATAACTTTTTTTTGGCTATCTTTCTTACCTCAAAGAGGTCTCTGAGTATATCTCCGGCTTCAGAGGCTGGGCGCAGGCGAGAGTCCAGGTCGCAGGTCCATTCAACAGGAAATTCAGTGATACTGTGTCCTTCTCTGAGGGCCCGAATCAATATCTCCAGGTCAAAAAGAAAACCATGGAGCCCGCACTGACTGTAGAGCTTCCTGGCAGCGTCTCCGTTATAGATTTTAAATCCGCATTGAGAGTCTGTGATTTTTCTTGGAAGGCCGGCTATAAAAACCGCAGCCCAGTGAAAGAGTCTGGAAAGGATGCGCCTTGAAAGAGGACGGTTTCTGCGGATGACCGTGCCTTTGGCATATCGAGAAGCCAGGGCGATAGCCACTTCCCCGGCCCTGATTTTCTTGATAAAGGGAAGGGCGTTTTCATAGGGGATGCAGGTCCCGCTGTCCGCGAAAAGCACGACCTCACCTTTGGATGCCAGTATTCCTGTTTTAACCGCAAATCCTTTGCCTTTGTTTTTCTCAAGCCGGATGATTTTCAATTCAACCGAGGGATTTGTGCAAGCTTTGGAAGCAGCGGCAGAGGTGTTGTCACGGCTTCCGTCATCCACGACAATGATTTCTCCCACCATGTGGTTTTCCTCTAAGAAAAACGCAGCCCTCTCTATGTCTTTTTTTATTTTGTTTTCTTCGTTATAGGCAGGAATCACAAGTGAAAGGTCAATCATTTCAGCGCCTATTTTCTAAAAACCGGTTCCACAGATCAAGTCTTATATACACGGATAGAAGGACTTCATTTCTAAGTCCGTAAAATTCGGATACATACCGGTCCCCGACCAGAGGCCCGATGCGTTTGGCTTGTTCCATGGAGCTGATTAAAACGGGTGTTCCCTCTATGGGACCCGCCTCTTCGGCCTCTGTCCAGTAACCAACCCGTTTGAATTCCCGGAGATACCAGGGTAGAGGCCATATCATATGAGGATCAGCGATCACTTTGATCAGCATATTCTTGTGTTCCGGATGGACTTTGGAGATATGGTTTATTCTGCGGATCAGGTTAAGAAAGTCCGTACTGGTTTGCGCATAGACATAGGGATTCCGGACGTCTGCGTAAAAGACAAAATTGGCTCTCCAGCTCTGCCAGCCCAGATGAAAGATGCCGATGAAAATCAGGGATAAGGCCGCTGACTTAAGCCAGATTTTTTGGCACAAGTCAATGAGAAAGGAAATCCCGCACCCGGCTAGCACCAGCATCCCCAGATAAAAAGGGACGATGTTCCAGGGAGTTTTATAGGATACAAGAGAAAAAACAAGAGTGCAAATGAGGGTATAGAAAAAGACAAAGCGGATAAAAGAGGTATCATGGCGTGCCTTTTCCTTTTTAGTGAATGCGGAGATACTTCCTATAAGAGCAGAAACCAGGATCAAAGCCTCGCTCCATAAAGGTCCGTTGCCGTATCGGGAAAAGGCCAGCATTTTGAGATAGTAATACCAGGGATGAGCGTGAGCTCCTGCCTCACCGGCGCGCTTGAAATAGACTCCTAAAGAACGGATGGAGTCCCAGAGTCCGTTCATATTATGGAAAAAGGAGGAATAAAAGAGCAGCCATACGACAAAGGCCGCCCCGAGAAAGAAAAAGGTATTAAGGGAAAGGAGGGAATGGGAGATGTGTTTGCTCTTTGATCCGGAAGCATGGGAGATCTTTAAGAGAATAAATGAGCCGAGCAGGGAACCGAAGAGGATAAGGGAGGTCTCCTTTGTGGCGAACATAAAGCCAGCCATTAATCCGGCTGTTATATACCAGTGAATTTTTTTTGTATCCAGACTCAGCCAGAGTGATATGATAAATCCAAGGGTAAAAAAGGCGAGAAGCATTTCCTGAATGTAAAAGCGGCTGAAAAAGACCATTAGGGGAGAGAGGCTTATAAAGAGAGCTGAAAACAGAACCGCTTTTAATCCCAATCGGCCCTTAAGGAGGAGGAGGAGAAGAAGGAGTCCTGATCCGAAGAGGGCGGGAAGAAAACGGAGGGTGCTTTCGTTGAGCGCAGCAAAGTCTTTTCCTGTGAAGGCCAGAGCCAAAGGGAGTGTCATATAGTAGAGAGAAGGCCCGTGGTGGTCAAAATAATCGTATGTGTATTCTCCTTTTTCCAGAAGAACTCCGAATTTGACAGCCTGATTCGCCTCATCATGATGCACTGGCCGCAGATCAAGGTTAAAGAAGCGAAAGAACAGCCCCAGCAGCACTATGAGGGCAAACAGGCCGGCGAAGACTTTTCTGCTCATTTCACCTCAGTGCCGTAGACCTCCACTTCAACATAATGGTTCATATCATTGGATGTGTTGCCGCTGCTGTAAAGGCGCACATAGCGCCCGCTGATCCCTCTTGTATCGATCAGCCTGCCTTCATTGGTCTCGATATATTCCTTGTCTCTTCCTATCCCCAGTCCGGAGGAGTTGTCGTGGTCGTTGTTGAATACGGTTTTGACTTCAGATATAAAATCAGGGTCATCACTTACATGCACCACCACATCTCTGTAAACCCGGGCCTGGCTGTGGAAATGCCACACAAGTATGGCATGGATGGCATAAGAAGCGCCGAGGTCTATCTGAACGTACTGGGAGCCGGGACCGAGTTCCACATAATAACCGGCTTCTCCTGATTTTTCTCCGTCTGTCACGTATTCGATCTCTCCTATGATGGGCATCATATCGCTGGAAGTCACGGATTTATCGAGAGAAAGGAGCTTGGTTCCTTTGGGAACATAAAACGGCCCCCTCCTTTTTCCTGTTATTTTCTCAAGGTTAGGCGTGCGGATATTGGTGGGTGTTCCCACGAACATGGGTTTGGGAAGCTCCAGTTGCAGGACTTCTTTTTTATCCTGTTTATCCTGTTTTTCCTGACCGAATAAACATGCGGCTCCGGAAAAGGACAGAGAGATGATCAATATGAATAGGGATATACAAACTTTTCTTATCATGACACACTCCTTTAAAGGCATTATATACTATTTTGGTTAAAAATTTTATGATGCCCTCCATTTGTTAACACTGCAGCCCAGAGATGCTTGTTTTCAAGGCAGAATGTCTCCACTTCCGGGGTCTTCATCACCACAAAAGCAGTGGAAAGGGCATCGGCTGCGGCTGCGGAGGGATGAGACACCCATGCGGCCTCATGACCTGAGGCAGGGGCTCCTGTTCTGGGGTCTATGATGTGCTCCCCTTTTACCTGCTTTCCCGAACCGCTGACAGCGCGGTTTTTGACCATGATTCTTCCGGGAACAAAAGGACTGTCTCCATTTCCTATGACGCCTATGGCCCACCCTTCCTTACCGTTGGGGGCTCCTACAGCCAGAGCTGTGCTGGTGCCGCTGTGGAGCAGGGCTTTGGAGACATCCCAGTCCAGCAAAAGGTCTGCGGCTTTGTCCAGGGCAAAACCTTTGCCAATGCCTCCCAGGTCAATCATGAGGCTTTCTGTTCCTGCGAATACCTCCCTTTTTTCAAAGGTTATGTTAAATCTCCCCGAGGAACGGGACATTTTTATCGGAAGGCCGGCTGTTTTTTGCTTCTTAAAATAACGCAGAGAGGAAGCATAATTTATGGCAAAGGCTTCGCCGGTCTCATGCTGGATACGGCATGCTTTTTGAAGGCACTCAAACACGTCCACCTGAACAGCGCAGGACTGTCCTGGTTTTAGATTGTTTATCTGACCTATATCGCTGCTCGGATTGAACCGGGAGAGTTCTTTTTCTAATCTATCTATTTCATTAAAAACTGCCTGTGAGACCTGCCGGGCGTAACCCTGGTCTATATCAGTGAGAAGGATTTCAAAGAAGGTCCCCATGGCCTCGTGGGAAAAACGGAGAACAGATTTATCCCCGATTTTTTCTTTTTTCATTGTTTGAGAATACCGTATACAGGAAAAGGACAGCAGCAAGAGTTGCTGTGAGCGCACTGTATCTGTGAAGTTCGAAGAGGAACAGCTGTGTTCGGTACGTAAAGAGGGGGACCATCATGCATAAAGAAGTGCCGGCAAGAAAAAGGCCTGATAACATGAAAATCCAGAAGAGGATATTTTTGAAGCTGAATGATAAGGAAAGACTGAATTTTTCGGCAGAGAGAAACAAACAAACACAAAGAAACACTGCAAAAAGACCGCCAAGGACGATATGGAATAGAAGAGGAACCCCAAACATTTGGCGCAGACTGAAGAGAGAGAAGAAGAATCCGCTCAGGAAAAGATAAAGAAAACTGAACACAAGGCCTCCCCAGATAATTTTTTCAGTTATGGATAGTTCTGAGATGAGATGCTTCCGGTTGATTTTTTTTATCCGGTTCTTAAGAGAAGTTTTAAAAAAAGAACGAAGTCCGCTGACAAGCCAGTCTGAAAAATTTTGGGCTTGCTTTTTGTCCGGGCTTTCTTTTTTTGCTTTTTTCTGTTTTGTGTAACTGAAAGTGACAAGGAATGCGGCCACTGATATAAAGGAAACGAAACTTATCATTGAGAACATGTGGATTTATCTCCTTTTCTCAAGCAGGCCTGTGAGAAAGCCCAGAGTTTTGACAAAAGTTATGATAAGGATAGATCCCAAAAAAAGTGCGGCAATAAAGAGGATGACCTTTAAAAATGGACGGGCATAAAAGGAAAGGCCGAATATTTTTTGATAAAGTCCCCCCAATCCCATAAAGGAATGAGCAGAGCGCTCAGCTGAAATTTTTGTGTTCAAAGGGCCTGCGGCCGTTACATCAGCGAAGAAAAAATTTGAATCCCATGAATGGCAGTCCGAACATCCGTTGATCCCAAGGGACTGCTGGACAGGCCTTACCTGATGGGCCAGGGGCCACAAGACAGGTTCTGATGCCGGATGTTCGGATGATTCCAGGGAACCTTGCTGGTTGATTCGAAACATCTTCCCGTTGGATATATAGACATATTCTTTGTTTGTTTCAGAGTCTTGAGAGGCATCTGCTTCAGAAAGGGCTGTAAGGATTTTTTTAACCTGCTCTTCACTTAGGAGTTCGGAGTATCCTACTGTTTCTTTAATGGCGTTCAGATTGAATTCAGAAATCAGGTTTTTTATCTCATTGTCTTTAAGCCAGCAGAGTCTCGGGAAATCCTGTGTTTTTCCATTCCATTCCTTTATCTCAAAGTATCCTTCTGATATTTGATAGACTTTGTTTCCGTAGATCACGGAAGGCTCATAAAGCTGTTTTTTAACTTTATTTAAAGCTTCCAGAGTATCTTGGATCCTGTATTCTATTTCCCTGTCAAGGGCGTCTGATTCCCTGTCAAACTCAGGAATGAGGGGGGACAGGGAATTGTTTTTTTTGAAGGCCCAGAATAATCCTACTTCAGGTATCTCTCCGGAATATTCAGAGGCATCCAGTTCTCCGTCAAAGTTTAATTCATAGACCCTTCCGGAAGAGACAAAAACCGGCGTGCCTTTGAGATTAGGGATCATAGAGAGCGCGGATAGGATTTCTGCGGCCTCTGACTCCGGATAGAGTATCGGACCGGCAGCCTTTTTTACAGTCTCAGGCCTTAATGGGCTGATCTCTTCTCCCTCAAGGCATCCCCAGAAACTCGGCCAGACAAGGCGGTTTGGAGTCAGCCTGCCGTTTGAGTCTCTGTGAAACACAGGCTCCTGAACAGCAGGAAAGTCCATGTCCCAGCGGGCTATACCGTAGATCCCCAAGCGGTTGGCCCGTGAGGTCTTTACCCGGGTCAATTTCTTTTGAGGAAGGGATCCTGAGTGGCATGCTGTGCAGGAGAGTTTTTCTATGTGGATCGGGGGGATTTTTTTATGAATGGGATAAGGAGCTCCCAACCGGCCTGAGGAGACGCCTTGTTTTTGTGATTTTTTTTCTCTTAAATGACAGCCGCGGCATGTGAAATCAGAGGCAGACGGATTTTTATATTGCTCGGATTCCCCTTCATAACCTCTTATCATGGTGTGCGATATGTCATTTCTATGACAGTCCGCACATTTAATGCCTGCTGCGGTGTGCACATCGCTTTCTGCCAGGAACTGGCTTTGCGAAGCAGGTGAAACAGAGTGGCAGGCAAGACAGCGTTCGTCATTGGGTTTGTGGTTGATGTCAAAGAACACCTCGTGCTTGCTGTTGAACTGGGTCTTGTCATACCGGACATAAGGGGCAATGGCATACTCGGAGTCATCCGGGTTTGATCCGTCATAGATATCCCATGTTCCGGATAGTCTTGAAGCCATGCCTCCCACTTCTCCAAGGGCGGAAGAAGCAACGGCTGCCCAGCGGAAGTTTTGACGGAGTATTTGGAAAGCCCATTCACTGTGGCTCTGTTTTCTGGAATTATTATGGCAGGCGAGACAGTTGATTTCAAGTGTCCCGGATACATTCCACCTTGAATCAGGGCTTCTCTCATCCACGGCCGGCTCTCCGACGCCTCCGCCGGTCATGTGCCTTCCGAAAAGCAGGGTGAATTCCCAGAAAGTCAGGCCGAGTTCCTCAGGACGAAAGACGCCCGGCCAGTCCCGGTAGGAAACAGGGATTGAGGATCCTGTATCCCTGTCAACCCATATCCATGGTTCTCCCGGTCTTCCGTGCCTGTCAGAAGAGAAGGCATTGAAATGAAGCCCCTGGCTTATCCGGCCGTAGGCATGGCAGGGTTCGCATGTGTATCTGGAAGAATAAGGGAGAGGGAAAGATTCTGTGGGAATGATCGTTTCATTGAATTCGTCCCTTAAAGGAATGTTATGCACAGGGACCGTTCTGTTGCCGTCCCAGGGTATCTTTTTTTTCTCCTGTGCGAAAGCAGGAGAAAGTCCGGTTAAAAAGATAAGGAAAAAGATGATTTGTATTGGTTTTTGTTTCATGCTTTGAACTGTTCTTTTTGAAATCTGAGCTTCCTCGGTGATCCAACAGCTTTGTTTGTAGTTAAGACTGTTAGAGCGGTTTCATACCCCACTTCTCCAGGACATGTGAGAGACGCTCCGGCTCTTATGGCGCTGAAGAAATTTTCAAGATGCGGCTGGTGCGGAGGTTTGGCCAGTTCCACAGGGAGCGGCCATCTGCCGGCTTCCTGTGTGACCCTCACATCAAGGAATACGTTTTTGGTATCCACTTTCTGGATAGGCGGAGTTTCTGATTCCAAAAGGCCGTCTTTTGCCAGGGAATCCCATTCCGGGGCATGGGCTTCTCTCATAGCCCAATTTCCGAATTGAGGGACTTCTGAAAGCACGATGGTCCCGTTATCTCCCATGAAGGCTTCGTAGAAACCTCCGTATTTGGTGGTTGTCTGGACTTGATAAAGGGCCCGGCATGTTCCTTGGACAGTCTTGAATTCATAGATCGCCATCACATTATCGTACCATTCTCTTTTATCATAATAATCGGTTCCCCCGCAGGAGGTGACAGAGGAGGGATTGGTGCCATAGACCCACGAAAACAGGTCTATTTGGTGAGACCCCAGGTCTACGATAGGTCCTCCACCGTATTTTTTGAACCACCGCCAGTTCCTGAACTCAGTCATGGATCTGTATCCGTATTTCTCGAGTTTTTCAGGCGGTATCGTGTATTTTTTGGGCCAGCCAAGCATATCACTTTTAGATCTGTTCCATTGAGCGTATGATTGGGATACCCGACCTAAAAGCTGTTTTTCATGGATCAGCCTGTCTATGGCATGGATGTATCTGGGGTTGCTCCGGCGCTGGTGACCGATCTGAAGAAGCTTTCCCGTTCGCCTTGATGTCCTTACCATGCTTTGTGCTTTTTCCAGGGAATTAGACATCTCTTTTTCACAATAAACATGAAGTCCCTGTTCCATACAGGCATTGGCGTGTTCAGCGTGCATCCAATCCGGGGTTGCGATGATCACTGCATCAAGACCCTTTTCTTTTTCAAGAAGCTGTCTGTAGTCTTCATAGATATTGACCTTATATCCGTATTTCTGCAGATAACGGCTGGCATAGACTTGGCTGTATTCCCATATGTCGCAGATGGCTTGAAAATGGATATCAGGAATGCGGAGGCATGATTCCACAAGCACTCTGCCCTGAGTTCCTACTCCGATGACAGCGATATTGATTCTGTCAGATGATTCTTGGGCAGACTGTACGGCTGCGGGTGACTTTGCTTTCAGCATCCGTGAAGAAAGGGCTGTTCCCAGGCCTGCCCATGCAGATGATTTCAGAAAATCTCTTCTGGACAGGGAACCGGATTTTTTTGGTTTGTTTTTGTCAGACATCTTTCTTTTCCTTGTCTCTTTTTCGGGCCGGTCGTTGAATAAGGTAATCTTTATTTTTCAGTTTTCATGTCTTTATCAAAAGCGACTTCTGATGGCGAAAAATTGATGCTTTTGACAAATTCCACAGATTCCTGTGCTCCGTACTCCCGGTCCATGCCGTTATCTTCCCATTCCACTGATAGAGGGCCTGTGTATCCGGCATCGTTCAATTCCCGTATGATCTCTTCAAAGTCAACATCTCCGTGGCCAAGTGACCTGAAGTTCCATCCTCTTCTGAGGTCGCCGAACGGAAGGTGAGAGCCCAGTATGCCGGATTTTCCGTCAAGGGTCACGGCCACATCTTTCATATGGACATGATAGATCCGATCGGAAAATTCGCGTATGAAAAGTTTTGGGTCCATTCCCTGCCAGACCAGATGACTGGGGTCAAAGTTCAATCCGAGGGTGGGTCTGTGTTCAAAGACATTGAACAGTTTTTGCGTGGTATAGAAATCAAATGCAATCTCAGTGGGATGGACCTCCAGAGCGAATTTGACTTTGTAGCGGTCGAATTCATCTAAAATCGGCGTCCAGAGTTTTTTTATCTCTTTAAAACCCGCTTCTATCATTTGTTCTGTAGTCTGGGGAAATGAATACCAGAATTTCCAAATAGGGGAACCCATAAAACCGTTGACCACCGAGCATCCCATATCTTTGGCGGCTTTGGCTGTTGTTTTCATCTGCTCAATGGCCCACGCTCTCATTTTTTCAGGATTTCCTTTTGCTTTATCCGGGACGAATCCGTCCAGGCGGTCATCATAAAGGTCGCCCACACACTGGCCTGCCAGATGAGCTCCGAGAGCCCAGCAGTTCAGCCCGTTTTTTTCCAGTATTTGTTTTTTCCTGCTGATATAATCAGGATCTTTATCAGCTTTATTCACTTCCATATGATCGCCCCAGCAAGCGATCTCAAGGCCGTCATAACCCCATTCTTTTGCTTTTTTGCAGATATCCTTAAAAGCCATATCTGCCCATTGTCCGGTAAATAATGTGACGGGTCTTTCCAATTTATCCTCCTTTTATGTGCGTATTAAAAGTCAACCCATACCGTTCCTTTCTGGGAACTTTCAACGCATCTTTCTATAAACCTCACTCCTTGATATCCTTCTTTGATACCCGGATAGTCTGCGTCCTCTTCCTTTAGAGGTATTTTATTGATTTTTTTGTCAAGTGCTGTGAGGAATGTGCTGTATATATTGGCAAAGGCTTCGAAATAGCCTTCAGGGTGGCCAGCTGGGACACGCGATACTCTTTCTGCGGAGAGGGCCATCTTGTCTCTTCCTCGCGATATGATCTCTGTGGGTTTATCAAGATAAGATATCCTGAAGGAGTTGGGATTTTCTTGAAACCATTCAATGGAAGCTTTTTTCCCGTATATTCTGACTTTCAGTCCGTTATCATGTCCAATGGCGACCTGGCTGCTCCAATAGAGGCCTTTAGCCCCGCGGTCATATTCCACCAGTATGGATGCATTGTCGTCAAGAATCCTGCCTTCCACAAAGGTATCCAGACGGGCACAAAGAGATGTGATTTTTAAGCCCGTTAGATAAGAGACCATATTTTCGATATGGCTCCCTATATCTCCCACGCAGTTCGAGGCACCGGACTGGGAGGGATCTGTTCTCCAAACGGATTGTTTCTGCCCCGTTTTTTCTATAGAGGCCGCCAGCCATTCCTGAGGGTATTCTGCGTTTATGAAGCGGATTTCTCCCAGTTCTCCGTTGGCTATCATTGCTTTCATCTGCTTGACCATGGGGTAACCGGTATAGGTGTATGTCACACAGAATAAGAGGTCTTTTTCGTCTGATATCTCAGCCAGCTGTTCAGACTCCCGGCTGGATATGGTGAGGGGCTTGTCACACACCACATGGATTCCGTGCTCCAGGGAAGCTTTTGAAATGGAGAAGTGGGTGTTATTAGGAGTGACAATGACCACAAAGTCAATGCCGTCCTCTCTTTGGCTCTCCTTTTCAAACATGTCTTTGTATGTGGGGTATAACCGGCTGCTGTCCAGTCCCAGCCTTTGGCCTGTGTTTTTGGTGTTCTCAAAATCCCTGGAGAAACACCCTGCAGCAAGTTCTGCTTTTCCGTCCATGGCGATGGCTTTCCGGTGCACATCTCCGATGAAAGCCCCCTCTCCTCCTCCGACCATGCCGTATGTCAGTTTTTTAGGATGCTTGTTTTGTTTTTTTATTTGGGTCATTATTTGACCTCCTGTTCATAGGATAAAAAAACTTGTCAGAGAGAATAATAGTTTAATCCATGTCCTTAAATTTTTCAAAAATTTTAAAGTTTTATTCTCCCCCTTTCTTTAGTTTATCTTTAATAAGAATAAGTGTTTTTTTGGCTTCCTGTTCAACATCGCCGTCTTTCGTGAGCCGCTCCGTAACGTTTGCCGCGCGATCGCATGGGAATTTTTGAAGCGCTCCCAGAATCAAGACCTTTTCCTGGACCCTTTCAGTGAGGTTCAGGGCGTTTTCTAAGGATCGGACCGCAGCCTCAGGCCTTTGATAAGGCTCCATTTCAACCATTCTTATATAGGCCCTGAGGCAGAGGATCCGGTATTCCGGTTTATTGGATGTTTCGGCAATATAGAGGACGTCTTCCGCGGCTGTGGAAGTGGGCCAGCTGGCAAAGGCTCTCGTGACTGAGTCATGAACCATCTCGTTTTTTTCACTCAATCCTGACCGAAGTACGGGAAGAGTGCTGTCATCGCCTATCCTTCCGAGGAGAAGATAAAGGGATGAGCGGGCACGGGGATCTTGGACTTGAGGGAGGACTGTTTTGACGGACTCTCCTCTGTGCAGGGGGTCCTGTATTTTTAAAGCTGTGAAAACAATGGTGTTTATCATTTCTTCCCTGTCCGTATCGTTTTCCGTTTTTATGAGGAATTCAAGGAGCCTCGGGATGTCCCCCGGAGAGGATATTTGTTTTATGGATTTGATAGCCTGAAGCCGTACTTCCGGGATTGAAGAGCTTAATGTTTCAAAAACAACATCCTTTCCTGAATACACCTGCCTTTGTTCCAAGGCTTTGAGGTATTCTATTTGTATCTCAGGAGTTTTTTCGCTGTTCAGGTTTGAGATGATGGTGCTGTCAATGCCGTCCCCTTTAAGCCCCAAAAGGCTTATTCGGGCCTGCTGCTGGTCCTCTCCTTGGGAGGAGGCCGCATATTGAGCGAGGAAAGCGACCGTAGATGAGTCACCTATTTGCTTTAAAGTTTTCAGAGAAGCGATCCTTACGGCTGGGGAACTGTTTTGTGCTGAATCAAGGACAGCTTGCCGCACTCCCTTATCCGGGTACAGGGAAAGGACTGAGATCAGTTGGGCTTTTGCCGAGGGGGGCAGTGTAGGGAGCAGAGCGCACACACTGGCGATATTTGAAGAATCAAAACATTCCGGGATCATCTCAATACAGGAAGGATTGATTTCTTTTTTTTTGTTTTTAAGGGCTTCAAGAATGTACTTTGTTCCCTCTTCACCCGCTGCATTTATTTTCCCTCTGACTGCACTGTTGTGCAGGGATGACGGAAGGTCTGCGGTAAGGATCCGGTCATAGATATGCGCGGCTTGCTCATTATCTCCATCTGAAAGATACTGCTCCGCGCATTTTAAAAGCGACCCTGCAACCTGAACCTTAAGCTCTCCTTCAGTCTGAGAAAGGGCAAGGGAAAGCGCATCTGCGGCTCCAGAATTTCCTATATGCCCCAACGCTGCAGCAGCAGCAAGGGATAGGGATGAACCGGTGTTTTCATTCAGGATTTCTTTAAGGGAGGGGACCGCCTCGGAGACTTTTCTGTGCCCTAAAGAAGAAATGATCCCCGCTTTGATAAGGCCGCTGCTGTTGTGTAGGGCACTTAACAGGGCCTTATCAGAAGCCCTATCCGGTATTTTTTCCAGAGCATATCTCGCCATATCCGTGGTTTCCTTTTTTAAAAGCATGTCTTTAAGTACAGGGATTGATTCTTTAGTTCCGATGATCCTCAAGTGACGGCAGGCCAGCATTTTTGCGGTTTCAGAGGCATTTGTTTTGAGGAAAGAAAGGAGCTGGCGTTCGCATTCCAGGCGTTGTTCTTTTGTGGCTCTGTGAGAGCGGATATAGGCGTTTAATTCAAGAACAAGATTGTCGTTTTCACCCTCTTCATATGTTTCAAGCTGTTTGAGAAGAGATAAGAGCTTTTTTCCCTGGGCTGAACAAAGGAAGGCTCCTGAAAATCCAAAAAACAGGATACCGATTAGGATCAAATATGTTATGTTGTTTTTTCTTCTTTTCATGTTTCGCCTCTTTGATATGGGATTCCATTCATTCTGGAAGTTGCCAGGGTTTACGAAAGGAACGGCTTAGAAGGCGTTGAGCTTCTGGGTCATTCTTTATGGTCTCTGTTTCCGGGTCAAAGTGTATTTTGCGTCCTGTTTCAATAGCGATCACTCCAAGGTGACCCACACTAGCAGATCTGTGAGCTGTTTCAGCAGGGGTTATGGTCGTTTTTCTTGTTTTTATGCAGTCCAGAAAGTTTTGATAATGGTCACTGCTTTGATATAGTTTTGTCTCATCCGGCCCAATAAATTCCTTGATCAGTGATGCAGGATGGGTTTCAAAACCGCCCCTATCACACCATACCCACCCGTGTTCACCGATCCATTTTGTCCCGCTCCGGATTTCAGGATAACCTCCGGCTACGGTCATGGGGGTTCCGTCCGCATACTTGAGTTCAATGTAATACCGAGTCGGACTGTTCCAGACTCCAGCGCGATCGTACTGTGCGGTTCCTTTGATTTCCACAGGTCCTGTCGAATCATATCCCATCCCCCAGTGAGCGATGTCCACATGGTGGCCCACCCAATCCATGAGTTGGCCTCCACCGTAATCCATGTTCCATCTCCAGTTTCTATGCACCCGTGCCGGACAATAGGGAGCGTAAGGAGCTGGGCCCAGCCAGAAGTCATAGTCCAGATAAGCTGGAGGAGGCCCCATTGTTTCCTGGCCCTTTGTTCCGGCAAAGTCATGGTGCCCCTGGGGAAGACCGACCTCGATTTTTTTCACTTTCCCTATACGTCCATTGCGCACAAGTTCGGCTGCTCTATGAAAATTGGCGACAGATCTCTGCCAGCTTCCGGTCTGCCAGATGCGGCTATATCGTTTAATGGAATTGCATACGGCGCGGCCTTCCCTAAGGCTATGGGTGAAAGGCTTTTCTCCGTATATGTCAAACCCAGCCCGGGCGCAGTATATGGCAGCGATCGCATGCCAGTGATCCGGTAAAGCCAGACAAACAGCATCGATGTCCTCTCTTGTGCAAAGTTCCCTGAAGTTATGATAAGCGGCGCAGTCTTTGTTTCCGTATTTCTCATTCACAATATCTCTTGCTTGGATGAGATGATTCTGGTCTATATCGCAAACAGCGACCCACTGTACTTCATCCTTACTCAGAAAGTTTTGCATATTTGGGATACCCATCATTCCGAAGCCGACTCCGGCCATGACTATTTTATCGCTCGGAGGCGTATTTTTCTTTAACCCCATTACAGACGAGGGTATGATGTAGGGAGATGCAGCGAGGCCGGCCGCTGCCAGTGATGCATTCTTTAAAAACTTTCTTCTGCTGATTTTCTTTTTTTTATTACTCATGGTTCGTTTTCCATTATTTTATTTTTTTTGTTTCTTTGAAAAAAATCAGTT
Source organism: Candidatus Aminicenantota bacterium (assembly GCA_021162615.1). GTDB lineage: Bacteria > Acidobacteriota > Aminicenantia > Aminicenantales > Aminicenantaceae > WJMT01. Next base: position 38,890 of record JAGGYH010000080.1, on the reverse strand, counting down.
TCGTATGGATTAAATTCTCTGTTTCACTTTTTAGGATTCTTCTTTTTTTCTTCTCCTTTTCCTACTGGTTCCGGTTCTTTAAAATTGATCTTTTTTGATATGGTGTATTCATCCAGAAGTACATATTGGGCACCTTTTGATTTGGCAAATATCCTCACTTCAGCTGTTTTCCATTCAGGATTGTTTTTAAAATGATTCACATTATCGCCCTCCACACCAAAGTTGCTCTGCAGTGTTATGTCTTCGCTTGTCTCTCCGGGCATAAGAGGTTTTCCGTGTATCCCTGCTAAGAAATTATCTCCCATGTTTTCTTTTTCTCCAACAAAACGGAATATCCCGTTGAAGTAGATATAGGATAAAGGCTCTTCTCCTATGTTCTTGACTTTGAAACTAATGGCAGGGACCAGAATCAGCTTGGGAGGCCAGGGCTGGTAATATTTTTTTTCCCATCTTGTCTCGATATCCGTTAGTTCAATGGAAGATTTCAATTCTTCAGGACTCATTGCCTTCGTACAACTGTTTCCCAGGGTCATTAATGCTGTTAAAAGAAAAAAGAGGGAAGTAGCGGTGGCAAACGGGCTTCTTTTTTTCATTTTTTCCTCCTCATCATTAAATATAGATAAAGCTTTGTCATTTAGCAAATACTTAATCCAGATCAATAACCATAATCTGTTCAATGAACTATTTTGGATGCAAACACAAGACTTACGTTATACTTTTCTGCTTTGTATATATTTTCCTTTAAAACTTTCATGGTCTCCGGGAAGGGATGACATATGCCTACCGCTTTCCCTTTTTTTTCAGCTGTTTTGAAAAGCTTGATGAGCTGGTTCTTTATAAATTCCGGTTCGGTTTCACTATCGAGAAAAATTTGCCGGTAGGCAGAAGGAATATTCATTTTTTGGGCCACTTCATAGGCTACTGAATCGGCTGTGGTCCGGCTGTCTATGAAATAAAGGTCTCTCTCCTTTATGTTTTCAAGGATGATTTCCATAAGCACTTTGTCTTTGGTTACTTTAGATCCCATATGAGTGTTAACACCTGAGATGAAAGGGACTTGTTTCAGATTGGAATCTAAAATATCTATGATTTCCTTCCGGCTCATCCTGGAATTTATGAGCCCTTCCGTGTGTTCGTTGTCATAGGTATTGTTCATTGATTCAAGAGGCAGATGAAGGATGATTTCAATCCCGTTTTTTCTTGCAACCTCAGCTGTCTCTTCAGCATGAGGGCTGAAAGGGAGGATAGCGACGGTCAGGTCTTTTTTCATTAAACAGATATCTTCCATATTTTCCATGGAATATCCCATGTCATCTATGATGAGAGCAGCCTGATTTTGGGGGATATGTAATTTTTCTGTCTTTTTTTCAGGTTCAATAGAAAAAAGGAGAGAGAGGGATGTTTCTCCTTTTTTATCCACTTCCCATAGAAGATAGTTTCTATCCTTTTTCTGCTGCTCACTTTTTTTTTGGATGGAGGCATCTATTTTTCGGAATTTTTCTTCAAGGGTTTTTTCTAGGAGACTGTATTTTTTCATATCCAGGCCGATCATAATATGACATACTCCATATTCATCTGTGTATTTGCTTATATTTTTTTGCGGGATCTGTTGAGTAAGGACTGTTTGTTCGACGATTCGGACCAGATTTTTTTTTCTCTCAGGGATTTTTTCCTTCCTGGAAAAAGCGGAAAAAACAACCGAAATGTTTCCTTTTCTCCAGTCAATATAATCGAGGCCAAGAAACGAGATAATGGCTAAACAAGTCAATACCAGGTAAAGAGTCAGGATTTTGTGATTGTCTCTGTTCAATTGAGTTTTATGTTTTAGAAAGCGACTTGAGGGAAGCTTCGAGATAGGCTTTTAAACTTAAGTCGGTTTTTTTCAGTGTTATGTCAGGATCGATTCCTTGATTCCATGATTCAGCTTTTGAAAATGGATGAAATATACCCGTGGTCAGGACAATTCCCGTTCCGTCGTTTAAGGAGATGAGTTTTTCATCTGACATAAGGCCGGGTGTCTTCATCCCGATTACTGTCGCATCTCTGTATTTCTGCAAAACAAAGGCCGCTGCTTCTGAAGCTCCTATTGTTGCCTGGTTTGTCCATAAAAGAAGGGGTATTTCAGGAAGCAGTGCGGTCTCCAGACAGTTGACAGCTTGTTTTTTGTTTCCTTTTGTCTCCATATACCCGATGTCCTTTTTTTGCATGAAGATGTTTATGAGGCCCCATGCTTCTTCCAGGGTACCTTCGTGACAGCATCTTAGGTCAATGATCAAAGGGGAGTTGGCGGTTGAGATTTGAGGGATCACATTCTTTTTTATCTCTTTGACTGCGGGCGGGAACAGAACATGGACCTTTAAAATCCCTCCTGGTCCTTTTTCAGGCTCAAAGGAATATAACGTTGGGTTTACTCTTTCTCTCTTGAGCGTGATTTCTTCATCCTTTGTTCTTCTAAGGATTTTGATGGTGATACTATCGGCTTTTTCACTTTTTTGTGATAGATCAGCCTCTATCATACTCATTTCTAAAGTAGACATACCGTTAATCGTCCCGATGCTCTCTCCCAGTTCGATTCCCTGTTTTTCTGCCGGGGAATTTTCTTTGATCCCTATGACCACGGGAAAAGAGTTATAGGTTTTATACAGAACCAGGCCGGTTTCATAAGCTGGGGTTCCATTGAGGCGTTTGAATTTTTCCTTACTTTTTTCATCCAGGTAACTGGAACGGATGTCAAGAGAATTGACCAGCCCTTTAAAGGCACCTTCCATTGTTTTGCCGGGAGCTGGTTCCTCAACATACTCGCTTCTGATGAGGTTTATGGCTCTGGCCAGGATGATGAAACTGTTATCTGATTCCAGAAGTGTGTTCGGGTTTTTTAAAAGATTCCCTTCCAGGATAAAAAACACGCTGACAGCGCCTAATAGAGTAAAAAGAAAAATTCTTTTTTTCATAAAGCCCATGGTCTCACATCCTTGATGCTATCTGATTGTACCATCTTTATTTCAGCCATTTCAAGGGATCTAGAGGTTTGGTCTTATAGCGGACCTCAAAATACAGGCTTTTTCCGGATAGGGAGCTGGTATCTCCCACTATGGCAATAGGCTGGCCTGAATTCACGGCATCGCCCTTAGAAACGATGAAACTCGAGCAGTGACCATAAAGAGAATAATAGGACATCCCATGGTCTATGATTATGAGATTCCCGTATCCCTGGAAATAGTCTGTATACACGACTATGCCCGGGTGTATGCATTTTACTACAGAATTTCCCCCCGGTGATATCTCTATGCCGTTGTTTTTTGTTATGGTGTTGAATTTCGGATGCCTTTTAAGTCCGAATGATGATATGACTTTTCCTTGTATGGGCCACGGCAGGGATCCTTTTTTTTCGTACATGGGAATAAGGTTAACAGGAATGGAACTCGGATTTTTAAGTATTTTCTCCATTAGATTTTGCAGTTGTTCAGATCTTTCTTGCAGTTCCTTTATGGTTTTTTGATAGGATTCTTTGTTGCTGTTTATTCTATTGATAAGTGAAGTGTATCTCTTTTCCTGGGAAATGAGTTCTTGATTCTTCTGCTCGGAACTGAGGACCAGAGCCTTTATTTCTTTTTTCTTTTTTTCTGCTTCGGAAAGAGATTCGTTTAATTCATCCAGAGTATATAGATACTCGGATATTTTTTTTTCTTGATGCCTTGCTATAAGGGTGAGATGTTTGTTTTCAATTAAAAATCCAGCAGCGTCATTAACTTTGAGCATGAGTTCAAAATAGTCTATTTTCCCAAGCTTGTACAAAGCTACCAGTATTTTCTCAACAGCCTGCTTTTCTTCTTCCAGTTTTTTTTGAATAGAGGGAATTTTTTTCTCTAATACTGAAAGTTCCTGATTCGCTTTTTTGAGTTTTGTCTGGTTCAGGATGATTTCGTTCTTAAGTAATTTTTTTTGAAATCCGATTTGACTCAATTGGGAAAGTATTGATGATTTTTTTCTTTGTCCTTCACTGATTTTTTTCTTTATGGTTTCTATTTGCTTGGTGATCTCAGCAAGACGTTTTTCGTATTCTGATATATCTTGAGCTCTGACTGGGGCAGCTCTTGACAGCCAGAAAAAGAGAAGAAAAGCAAAAAGGAAGAGAGTGCTTTTTTTCCCTGTTTTCATCTGCCTGAGCCGCAAAATTATTTTCTGGTTACATATATTATAGCACCAATGACTCCGATGATAAGCATAAAGGCAACGTCTATGAGAGCGAAGGAGAAAGCCGACTCAGGAGCAATGCCGTAGAATTCGAATATCTCTATATAGGCTCCTTCTCTAAGCCCGAGTCCGTTTATGGTTATGGGGATTAACTGGATCAGCATGACTATAGGGATAAAAACAAGATAGTCTATGATTTTTATGTTCAGATGCAGTGCTTTTCCGATAAGAAAAAAGTGAAGGATTACATTGGACTGAAGCAGGAATGCCCATAAAAAGGCTTTGAGTAAGGCTGTTTTTTTCGTTTTGTAAAAAATGATGGTGGTGCGGAATTCAATTGTCTTTTGGATGGCTTTTTTAAAAAGGCCTTTTGAAGGGATTTTGTTGATTATTTTTTCTATAAAAGGAGTAAAGAACAAAAGGACTGCTATCAATCCGGAGAAGCCGATGACCAATGAGATCCAGATAACCGGCACTTTTTGTGCCATGTCCAGACGAAAGAGGGCAGCGGCAAAGGCAAAGAGAAAGAGAATGATGATTCCGGTAAGCCGCTCCACAAGGATGATGGCAGAAGATTTTAAGAGAGTCTTTGAATATCTGGAGCCATCCAAGATACGGACTACGTCTCCGCCGATACGGGAAGGGAGGATGGTGTTAAAGAAATTTCCTACCAGATAAGATTTGGCCAAAAAACTGAGAGGAACGCTGTCTCCCTGGGCTCTGACAAGAATCTGCCATCTAATGGCGCTTATCAGCAAACCTAATCCATGCAGGGAAAAGGAAACAGCAAGCCACCACATGTTTACATTTGTTAGTGTATTGAGGACATCTTTTATAGAAGTCTTGAAAATCAAGATCAGTGAGAGTATGGCTGCGCTCACAAAAAGTTTTAGGGAGAATGTCAGTGGATTTAATTTCCTTCGAGGTGTGTTATCCAAACAAAGGCCTCCTCTTTTAAGGATTGTGAGAATAGGTTTTTTCTATCATAAAATGTTTTTTATAACAATAAAAACAATGATAAGAATAACAGCAAATGGAGCCAGATATTTGATATTAAAGGTCCACAAGGTCTTTAACTTAAAACGTTTGCTTCCGATGCTTATTTCTTTGAGAGAATTTTTAACCTTCCAGGAATAGGCTAAGAAGAGGCATATCAAAACACCTCCCAGGGCGAGCATGATGTTGCCGAACACAAGGTCCATTATGACCATGAAATTGGCTTTTGTCAGAAAATTGACTCCTCCGTTTGAAAGGGCTGAAGGGATGCCCAGTAAAAAGGCTATGGTTCCTATGAGAACAGCTGCCTTTGTTCTGTTCCATTTCTTTTCATCCACCAGATAGGAAGTGGGCACTTCCAGCATGGATATGGTGGAAGTGAGGGCAGCAATGAGAAGGAGTATGAAAAAAAGGATTCCGAATATATATCCTCCGGGCATTTTTGATATGATGATGGGAAAAGCCTGGAACATGAGCCCTGTGCTCACCTCAAACTCCTGCTTGAACTGTTCCGGAGTCAAATGCAGGGAATGAAAGAGGGTGGGAAAGATTATGATTCCCGCAAGAAGCGCCACTAGCGTCGTGGAAAAACACACCCATCCTGCTGACGAGACGAGGTTTTCTTTTTTTGTTATATAGCTTCCGTATACGGTCATGGTCCCCATGCCCAAACTTAGAGAAAAAAACGCTTGTCCCACTGCATAAAAAAGCACATTGAGGTTGAATGCGGAAAAGTCAGGTTTTAAGTAGAAAGCTAATCCGGTTCCTGATCCGGGGAGGGTAACAGCCCGTATGGAAAGTATGATGATGAGGATGAAAAGCACAGGCATGAGAATCTTTGACCATGTTTCAATACCGCCTTTAACACCTTTGGAGATGACAAAGGTGGTAATAACAATGATAACGAACAGGCAGATGACCACTGCCAGAGGGTCAGCCGCAAAATCTCTGAACAGGGAATCGGATGCCTGCCAGGTTACTTCTCCTCTGAAAGCGCCTGTTATGGTCTTGTAGAAATATCCGACAGCCCATCCTGCGACCACAGAGTAATAGGAGAGAATAAAGACACCTGTGATGATGCCCATATAACCCACGCCTTTCCATGGAGTCCCGGGTTTTATGAGTATCATGGCCCCTACAAGATTTTTCTGGGAATGGCGGCCGATGGTCAGCTCTGCAAGGAGTACAGTAAATCCAATAAAAAAAACAGATAAAAGGTAACACAGCACAAAAATGGCCCCTCCGTTTAGTCCCACCATGATAGGAAAGCGCCATATGCTTCCCAGTCCGATAGCTGAACCGGATGCGGCAAAGACAAAGGCGAGTTTAGATCCCCAATTCCCTCTGTCAAATATATCCTGGCTTTGCATTCTGAACTCCTCTGATTTCAGCTTTTCATAATTCTCTATTATGTATCATAAATCAGGTACACAGGTAAAGAGAGGAAAATCAGGTGCGGCTTGTGCTCCCTTCAGATTTTTAACGCCATTCTTCTTTGTTTTTCTCGGCTACTGCGTAACTCCCCCCGTCCGTGGGTCAGACATGCTCGTCGCCCGGCTTTGCCGGGTACCCTCGAAAAGCCTCATCCGAAAGCTAAATATTCAATGTCGCTTCAGCCACACCTGATTTTCCTCAAGTTCAAAAGGCAGTGTAGGCCTAATGAAATTTAACAGAGAATTAACAGAACGTTTATTCCTTGTTAACAAAGACCCGGCATAATCCTGACAGCTTATTTTTAAAGCAATTTTTAATGGAGGTTTTCATGAAGGAACTAAGTTTATTGATGTGTGTTGTGCTCGTGTTGAGTCTTCTTTCCGGTTTTTCCTATGCCCAGGGAAGATTCAAAGGGTACATGTTCGGTGACTATTATTATGTGGCGTCTCATCATAATGAGGACTACGAAGGAAGAAACGGATTGTGGTTCCGCAGGATTTACTTCACCTACGACAACCAGCTCGCGGAAAAGATCAAGATGAGGCTCAGATTTGAAATGGCTCACCCCGGAGATTTTGATGAAAAGGATACCGCGAATCCGGTTGTCAAAGATGCCTGGCTGAATGCCGATATAGGCGGCTGGCAGAATTTGATGTTTGGTATTGTCAGCACTCCTGCTTTCGGAAGCAATGTGGAGGATGTATGGGGCTACAGGCACTTGGAAAAAACTCCCCTTGACCTTATGAAAATGGCTTCTTCACGGGATTTCGGTATCGGGCTTCAGGGAGACCTGGATAAAAACGGGACGGTATCCTACAGCCTTCTCTTTGGAAACGGAGAATCCAACAAATCAGAAACCAACAAAGGAAAAAAGCTCTATGGTTCTCTTGCTTTCAAGCCCGTCAAAGGATTGATTCTGGAAGCCTACGGCGATTATGAAACTACAAAAGACAAAAAGAATTACTATATCTATCAGGGATTTGCCGCGTACCAGGGAGATTGGGGACGGATCGGGTTTCTCTATGCCAGCCGCCACTATGACCATGAGGATACGGAAAAAGACTGGACTATGCTTTCCGGGTTTGCTGTTGTTTCAGCATCAAAAAAGCTGGATTTTATTGCCCGTTATGACAAGATGCTGGGCGAACCTGTGTCAAAGGTCATTGACTATATTCCTATGTCCACAGCGGCACCATCCAACCTTATTATCGGCGGTATCAGCTATGAGATAGCCAAGAGCATCTGGATCATTCCCAACGTCAAGTATGTATTCTACGACGAACCGGACGAAGGGGATATTCCGGGAGATGATGCGTATATCAACCTCACCTTCTTCTGGAAATTCAAATAACAGGATGGAATAAATTAAAATAAAAGGAGATTTTCACATGTTTAAAAGCAAGATAGCCATCACGGTCGTGGCAGCCGTGTTGTGTGTGGGATTGATGGGCAATGTCCCCACATTTGCTGCCAAGAGTTTGACAATTAAGGGATCAACAACGGTTCTTCCCATTGCGCAGTCCTGTGCTGAAGCCTTTATGGATGTGCATTCGGACGTGAACATTTCTGTGCAAGGCGGAGGTTCGGGCGTGGGAATCGCGTCTCTGATCGACGGTACCTGCGATATCGCGGATGCGTCACGTCCCATCAAGGGCAAGGAAGTGGTAAAAGCCAAAGAAAACGGTGTCCAGGCTTATGAAAATGTAGTGGCTTTGGACGGTATTGCCGTGATCGTCCATCCATCCAATCCGGTCGACGGTCTTTCTATTGAACAGATTAAAAAAATCTATACCGGCGAGATATCGAATTGGAGTGAAGTGGGCGGAAAAAACATGAAGGTCACAGTGATATCCCGTGACAGTGCCAGCGGCACTTTTGAGACATTCAATGAACTGGCTTTGGACAAAGAAAAAGTGAGAGCCGATGCTCTGCTGCAGGTCTCTAACCAGGCAGTTGCTCAGGCGGTCTCCAGGACACCCGGTGCTATCGGCTACGCAGGTCTTGGATATCTGTCTTCAGCTGTCAAGGGAGTTAATGTTGATGGAGTGCAGCCAACGAAAAAAAATATTGTTAACGGATCTTATAAACTTGCCAGAAAGCTGTTTATGTACACAAACGGAGCTCCTGCAGGAGTCGTGAAAGCATTCATTGATTTTGTCCTGAGTGAAAAGGGACAGGAATTAGTAGAAAAAGCTGGATACGTACCCCTTATATAACGTATGTTTATATTTCTATAGGCAAAGGACGGAAGATGAAATGCACCGGATAAGAGAAAGAATCTACAAAGTCTTGTTCACTCTTCTGGCATTTGCCTCTCTTCTTTTTCTCGTCGGGATCACCGTAACCCTGTTCATTGAGGGACTTCCTGTATTCAAGGAAGTGGGTTTTTTCGACTTTGTGTTGGGGAAGAGCTGGTATCCGACCTATGAGCCGCCTGATTTCGGTATTTTGCCTCTGATTCTGGGATCTCTTTGGGTGACTGCCGGAGCTGTGCTGTTCTGTGTTCCTATAGGAGTGGGCAGTGCGCTGTTCATAAACGAGCTGGCCGGGAAAAGACTGAAAGCAGTGCTCAAGCCCATCATTGAGATCTTGGCCGGTATTCCGTCCATAGTCTATGGTTTTTTTGGAATAGTGGTGATCGCGCCCTTTATCCAAAGACTTTTAAATCTTCCTGTAGGACTGACCGCTTTTACCGGAAGTCTTATGCTCGGCATCATGGCCACTCCCACTGTATGCAGTATATCCGAAGATGCGCTCAGTTTTGTCCCCCGCAGTTTCCGAGAGGCTTCTCTGGCAGTGGGGGCTAACAGATGGCAGACGTTGACCCGAGTGGTTTTTCCTGCGTCTGCCTCAGGGATCTCAACCTCTATCATACTTGGAATGAGCCGGGCCGTTGGAGAGACCATGACTGTTCTGATGGTCACAGGAGGAGCCGCGGTGATTCCCCATACCTTGTTTCAGCCCGTAAGGCCCATGACGTCGACTATTGCGGCGGAAATGGGAGAAGCGGTCATGGGGAGCACACACTATCATTCCCTTTTTGCCATAGGGCTCATTTTGTTTTTTATTATTCTTGTTTTTAATGTGATCGCAGAGCTTATTACCAGAAGGTTCCGTAAGAAACTGGGGTTGGGAAGATGAAAAAAAAGTTCGGTCAAAACATGGGGTTTGGGCTTTTGTTTCTCTGCATAAGCACAGCTGTCTTTTTTCTGGGTTCCATTATTTACTTTATCACTATCAGAGGTTTCAAAATAATATCCTGGGATTTTATCACCCAGGTCCCTCGTGAGGCTATGACGGCCGGAGGGGTTGCTCCGGCTATAGTGGGAACCTTTTATCTGACAATGGGCGCCATCCTTTTTTCTCTTCCCCTGGGTGTGGCTTGTGCCATCTATTTAACAGAGTATTCTCCCAAGAGTTTTGTCATTAACATTATACGTATGAGCATAAACAATCTGGCCGGAGTGCCGTCTGTTGTTTTCGGGCTTTTCGGATTAGCCATATTTGTTAAACTTTTCGGGTTTGGCGTCTCGATACTGGCCGGATGCCTCACTTTAGGTATACTGGTGCTCCCTCAAATCATCTCGGCCTCCCAGGAGGCTCTGTTAGCTGTGCCTCAGTCATACAGGGAAGCCTCACTGGCTCTGGGTGCGACTCACTGGCAGACCATAAGGAGCACAGTGCTTCCCGCAGCTCTTCCGGGGATACTTACAGGAGTTATTTTGAGCATCGGCCGTGTGGCAGGGGAGACAGCTCCCATACTTTTTACAGCCGCGACTTTTTATAACAGAGGGTTTCCCAAGTCCATTTTTTCCGAGGTCATGGCTTTGCCTTACCATATATACGCTCTCATGGCCGAAGGAACTCATCCTCAGGAGCAGACACAGATTGCTTACGGATGCGCATTGATACTTCTTGCATTGGTCCTTGCGATTTCAGCAGCAGCGATTATAATACGCCAAAAATACAGGAAAGCATATGAGCAATAAAGTAAAAATCAAGGCTGAGAACATAAATTTTTTCTACGGAAAGTCCTGTGCTTTGAAAAACATAAGCATGGATATCTATGAGAACCTGGTCACAGCCATTATCGGTCCTTCGGGCTGCGGCAAGTCTACGTTCATTCGTTTGTTCAACCGTATGAACGACCTGATTCCACGGATGCGGTTTGAAGGGAAGATCTGTTTGGATGGCGAGGATATCTACAGGCCGAAAGTGGATATAGCGGATATAAGAAGGCGGGTGGGCATGGTTTTCCAGAAGCCGAACCCTTTTCCCAAAAGTATTTTTGATAATATCAGCTACGGGCTCAAGGTCAATGGGATGAAAGATAAAAATGCTATTGAAGAGAGAGTACTCAAGTCCCTTGAGGATGCCGCTATATGGAATGAAGTGAAAGACAGGCTTCATGAGAATGCCCTGGGTCTTTCCGGAGGTCAGCAGCAGAGGCTCTGTATCGCACGATGCCTGGCCGTAGAGCCGGAGGTGATACTTTTTGATGAGCCTGCCGCAAGCCTTGATCCTATTTCAACGAAAAAAATTGAAGAGCTCATAGAAGAGCTCAGAAAAGATTACACCATTGTGATCGTCACACACAACATGCAGCAGGCTGCCAGGATTTCTCAATACACGGTTTTTCTTTATCTGGGGGAGTTGATTGAATACGCGCCCACCGATGAACTGTTTACCGTACCCAAAAACAAGATGACCGAGGATTATTTGACGGGAAAGTTCGGATAGAACTTTTTATATTTTATAGAAATGATGACAGGAGGAGACAATGCTGGAAACAGAACTGGTCTCATTAAAAAAGAGAATTGTGGAGTATGCGGCTTTGGTGGAACAAATGATAAAGCAAAGTATCCAGGGATTGATGGAAAAAAAGAGATCTCTGCTTACGGAGGTCATAGAAAAACTAGAACCCAGAGCCAATGAAGAGGAGATAAATATTGAAGAGCAGGGCACAGTTGTTATGGCAAAATTTCAGCCGACAGCCAAAGATCTCCGTATCATACTGATGATATTAAAGATGAACAATGATTTGGAAAGAATGGCTGACCATGCGGTTAATATTGCCGAAAGAGGCCTTTTCCTCATAGAAAACCCCATGGTTAAACCTCTTATAGGTATTCCGAAGACAGCTGATATAACCATACACATGATTAAAGACAGTATTGATTCCTTTGTTAAAGAAGACCCTGGTTTAGCAAAAAGTGTGTGTGAAAGGGACAGCAAGATAGACAGCATTAACAATCAAATCTTCAGGGAACTGATTACTTATATGTTTTCGGATCCTTCGACCATAGAGCAGTCCATTAAACTTATCCAGATTTCCAATAATTTTGAGCGAATAGCCGATTTGGCCACAAATATCTGTGAGGATGTGATCTATATTGTAGAGGGGAGGGTTATCAAGCATCATAAAGAAGAGAATATGGGGACGTCCCATTAGGTACCACCCTATAAAATCCAGCATTTATGTACGTGGCTTACTACTAGAATGCAGTCTTCCCTTATCCTGCCTCATCAGAACCCATTCTATATAGGGACTTCCGTCTGCAGGATTGTGGTGGTGTATTAAATCAGGGGGAGAAAATCTGGAATATTTTTTAATATTCAACAGATTCTGTAATATAGGGTGGTACCTAATGGAGCGTCCCCAATACCAACTTGACTCGTTCATCATCCGGGATAATAATAAAAATTAGAATATCTGGTAAAGGAAGATTGTTTTGGATTTATTCGAATGTGCCAAGAAGATATACTCGGCTGCCTTGAGCGCGGTATCTCCTGAAAAGCTGGTGAGGGAAACTGTTTCTGTTAAAAAGAAACAGCTTTTTATCACCGGAAAAAAGTTTGATTTGTCTAAGTTCAGAGACATTTACACGGTTGCGTTCGGAAAATCAGCTCCTCAGATGGCCGAAACAGTGCTTGAGATTTTTGGAGGAAGAGTCAAGGGGGGTGTTTTCTTAAGCCAGGAATGCAAAAAAAAGAGCCTGACTCCTCTGGTCTGTATGAAAGCTTCCCATCCTTTTCCTGATTCAAACAGTATACGGGCGGCAAAAGAAATCCTGTCTATTGCCGAAAAAGTGAAAAGGGATGACCTTTTGATCGCCCTGATTTCAGGAGGAGGGTCTTCGCATATATGTCTCCCTCCGCATGAGGTGAGTCTGGGAGAGAAAAGGAATACTGTAAAAAGCCTGCTTTTGGCGGGAGCAGATATAAGAGAGCTCAATGCGGTACGAAAGCACATATCCCTTATAAAGGGAGGCCGGCTGGCAAAAGCCGCCTTTCCTGCTTCAGTCATAAGCATCTTGATATCGGATGTCACGGGAAATGATCTGGAGACCATTGCTTCCGGGCCCACTTATTGGGATTCTTCGACATATAAAACAGCCCGGGATATCTTGAATAAGTATGGCCTGTGGGAGACTTCTCCTGAATCTGTACGAAAAATAGTAAAAAGAGGAGTTCTGGGGCATGAGGATGAGAGCGTAAAAAAGGGCGATCCGGTCCTGAGGAGAGTACATAATATTATCATAGGTGATAATAAAACAGCCTTAAGAGCAGCGGCAGAGCAGGCTTCGTTGATGGGGTTTGAGGTTTTGATCCTATCTTCGTCTGAACAGGGTGAGGCAAGAGAGAGAGCGAAAGATTATGTGGTTTCATTGCTGGGACTTAGAGAACAGGCCCGCAGGCTTTCCAGGCCCGTATGTCTGCTTTCAGGGGGGGAATTCACGGTTACAGTGAGAGGCCGTGGAAAAGGAGGCCGAAATCAGGAGTTTGTCCTTGCCTTTCTCAAGGAAGCCGTCAGGCTTGGAATAAAAGAAGGGGATTGGATCATCTTAAGCTTGGGAACCGACGGAATCGATGGCCCTACGGATGCAGCGGGAGCCTGGGCAACTAATGACACCTTAAACAGAGCAAATGAGCTCTGTATGGAACCCGACAGCTTTCTTGCCAATAATGATTCCTATCATTTTTTTAAGAAAACGGGAGGATTACTCATGACCGGCCCAACCGGGACCAATGTGATGGATATCAGAATACTGATTGTGAAATAATTTTGTCTTGTATATTATTCTGAAATTTATTATCCTGGATTATTCACAAGTCGAGGTTGCTGCAGATGCGAGGCACAGGGTGCGAAGCTGTGGTCCTTCACCGCGAGTACCCTGTAACGAAGCAGATGCAGTGAGATCGGCTTGCCTGAAAGGTAAAAAAACGGCGATTAAAATGAAAGTAAAAACAGGCAAAGATATTTCAGTTGTCTTTTTGGTAGAAAACATGTATATCCTTTAAAGCAAAACAAAAAAAGGAACATCGCCATTTTTTTATGAATAGGTCAGGTTATGTTAAAGTAACCAAAAAACCCGGAAAATTCAGGATGGGTCTGATTGTTGAGGGGAGTCATGGCAGGAGATTGGAAAGCCGAATTAGCAAATTTTTTTGAAGAGTTGCAAATCCTGAAAGAAAGCAAACAGGAAGCTTTAAAAGATTTTATCCAATTTTGTGAATTTGTTGTAGAGACGGCATTTGAGACTTTAGAGGATGAGCTTATTCAGTACGGCATAAAATCGAAGATCATAAAGATTACAGGTAAATCTATTGCCTTTCAGATAAATTTTGGCAAGTCAAGAATAAGCCATTTCAAATATATCATATATCTTCCCAAAGGATCTCTGAATCTCAAATTAAAGCTGAAGTTAAAAGGAAGGAAAACAAAAAACAGCGAAGCAGAGGAAAAGGAAATAGATTTCAAAAAAGAGATAAGTCCGGACCATATTCTAGATTTGGAGAAAGAGGATATCATTCAAGATGTTCTTGAGAAATACAAGAATTTCGTCTATGAGTCTGAAGCTGTTCTGGAATAAGCCTCTGTTGTTTTAAGCAAAGCAGAAGCAAGGCGATGCTGAGAGGAGCGCCGGCCGCAGCTGTATTTTGAAGGAATCGGCTTGAATGGAAAGGATGATGTGTTTAAACGGACCAGAAAAAATAATCCAGGTCCCACAGCTAAAGAAAAGGCCGTTTATTGTTCATGGCTTCGGTACAAGATATCTCAAAAAAGAATTTTTGAACACAAGCCCTGTTTATAAAAAATTCAATAAGTTTTATCTTGATCAAAAACACTCGAATATCATACATTGTATAGACGGGAAAGCACATGAGGAACTCAAAGGGGATGGCATGATCACAGACATGCCTGATACTCTTCTTGTCATTAAGACAGCTGACTGTCTTCCTGTTTTGCTTGCGGACACAGATAGTAAGGTAATAGGGGCTGTCCACTGTGGATGGAGAGGATCGGGATTGAGAATTTTACAAAAGGCTTTAATAGTGATGAAAGAAAAATACTCCTGCCAGCCTTCTTCGCTAATAGCAGCCATGGGGCCATGTATTTGCAGTAAATGTTATGAAGTAGGGGAAGATGTGTATCATTTTTTCAAAGAAATGAATATTCCTCTGTGTGTCTTCAAGAAGCATACTGATCGGAGGAAAAAATATTTTCTTGATTTAAGGAAGACGAACCAGTTACAATTGCAAGAAATTGGTTTAGGGAAAAATAAGATACTGAATGTCGGTAAGTGTACTTGCAGCGATGAAATGTTTCTTTCTTATAGACGAGATGGAAAGAATAATGCCAGGATGCTGAGCTTTATTGGCCTGTCATTCTGATCGCTTTAAATAAAGGACGTCATGAGGTTAAAATGAGCAAACAATATTCTGATATAGACATACCTGATTTAAAACTCTTTAAAAAAGGGAAGGTCAGGGATATCTATGAGATGGAGGATAAGCTGCTTTTTGTGGCATCAGACCGGATATCCGCTTTCGATTATGTGCTTCCTTCCGTTATCCCTGATAAAGGCAAAGTACTGACCCAGTTATCAAAATTTTGGTTTGAATTTACCTCCTTGGTCTGCCCGAATCATATGATTTCAGGTGATTTTGATGAATTTCCCAAGTTTTTGAGAAAACACAGATACATTTTGGATAAGCGGTCTATGCTGGTTGAAAAAACTGAAGTGATACCCATGGAATGCATTGTGAGGGGTTATATTTCTGGCTCAGCATGGAAGGATTACCAGAAGGATGGGAAAATAAGCGGGATAAAGCTTCCGTCGGGACTTAAAGAATCAGACAGACTTGACGATGTTATTTTCACTCCGTCTACAAAGGCGGAAAAGGGACATGATGAAAACATTTCATTTAAACAGATGCAGAAGAAAATAGGGGCAGAGCAGGCACAGAAAATTAAGGATGTGAGTATTGCCCTTTATCAAAAAGCCTCTCTCCATGCGTTATCAAAGGGAATATTAATAGCTGATACCAAGTTTGAATTTGGTTTAAAGGGGGGAGAGCTGGTGCTGATAGATGAGATCTTTACCCCGGATTCGTCACGATTTTGGCCTGTGGAAAGTTATTCCCCCGGAGGGCCTCAGCCCAGCCTTGATAAGCAGTTTGTCAGAGACTATCTTGAGAGCACAGACTGGGATAAAAATTCCCCCCCGCCTAAACTGCCGGATTCTATTGTTAAGCAGACAGCTGAAAGGTATAGGGAAATCTTTTTTAAGCTAACCGGAAAAGACAAATTATAAAACCTCATATCTCGTTTGGGAGGCATTGGATAAATGAGGGATTGAGGGACAGGAGGAATTTATGGCTTTTAATTGGATGGATGTGATACTTCTTCTAATCCTTATTGTTACGGTCATCCTGGGTTTGATTAAGGGTCTGGTGAGACAATTAATAGGGATTTTGGCTGTAGTAGTGGGAGTCATCTTTGCGATGGCTTATTATCCATATGTATCGCAGATACTAAAACCTCTCTTCTCCAACGAAGTCATAGCTCATTTTCTGGGATTTATGCTCATATTCATTGCGACTCTTATTCTGGGATGGATGCTGGGACGGCTGTTTTCTAAAGCAATGAAGGGCTCTTTAAAATTCCTAAACCATTTGCTGGGCGGAGGATTAGGATTTATAAAAGGTGTTTTGATCTGCGGTATTATCATTTTTGCGCTGATGGTTTTTCCTGTCCAAACCAATGCTTTAAAGGGGTCAGAGTTGGCACCCTACTGCCTTAAAGTCACTCAGGCGGCCATTGACCTTGTTCCTTTGGAACTTAAAGAAAAATTTAATAAAGCTTACAACGAGATCGTAAATAAAAACAAAGGAGAGGAAGATGCAAAAAGAGTTTAAGAATCTTTCTCTTCATTATAAGATAGAAATACTGATCGAGGAGCTGGTTGATAATGAGATTCCTATAAAGGAAGCATTGAAAGAGTTTGAGAAAATTTATATAGAAACAGCAAAGAAAAGATACAATGGCAATAAGACAAAAACAGCCGAAGCCCTTGGAATCCACAGGAATACTCTGTATAATCTGTGCAAAGCTTTGAAAATAGAATAAACCTGAATTATTTATAAAATTAGCAATCTGCCTCAAAGATTGCTAAAAAAATCCCTTTTTCTATTGACAAATCAATGCTTTTTAGCTATATTAGCAGTCGCAATAAAAGATTGCTAAAAACCAAAAAAGGAGGTCCAAATGAAGGTTAGTCCTTTATACGACAGAGTTCTTTTAAAACGTCTTGAAGAAAAAGAGACAAAAAAAGGCGGGATCATTATCCCGGATACAGCCAAAGAAAAACCACTTGAAGCAGAAGTTATAGAAGTTGGTAAAGGCCGGCTCGAAGGAGATAAAGTTGTTCCTCTTGAAGTTAAAAAAGGGGATAAAGTACTGGTAGGAAAATTCAGCGGAACAGAGATTAATATTGATGATGTGGAGTACCTCATTGTTCGTGAAGAAGAAATTTTGGCTAAAGTCAAATAGTTTGGAAAGGAGAAAATTCAAATGGCAAAAAAAATAACATTAGGCCCAGAAGCAAGGCAGGCCCTTTTAAGGGGCGTAAATGTTTTAAGCAATGCCGTGAAACAGACCCTCGGACCGAAGGGAAGAAACATTGTGCTTGAGAAGAAATTCGGATCACCCACAAGCACAAAGGACGGAGTTTCCGTTGCGAAAGAGATAGAGCTTGAAGATCCATTAGAAAATATGGGTGCTCAGCTCGTTAAAGAAGTGGCTTCAAAAACATCTGATGTCGCAGGGGACGGAACAACAACAGCTACTATTTTGGCTCAGACTATCTATTCCGAAGGATTGAAATATGTAACAGCCGGAGCGAATCCGAGTCTTATCAAAAAAGGAATCGACAAGGCAGTCGAGGTAGTCGTGGAAGACATGAGGAAACTGAGCCGCAATGTGAGCGGCGAGATGATCGCTCAGGTCGGTGCCATATCTGCAAACAACGATGAGTCCATTGGAAAGATCATTGCAGAAGCCATGGATAAAGTCGGGAAAGATGGAGTCATAACTGTTGAGGAAGCAAAAGGACTTGAAACCACCATGGAGATCGTTGAAGGGATGCAGTTTGACCGCGGATATCTCTCGCCCTATTTCGTCACTGATCCTGACAGGATGGAATGCATACTCGAAAATCCGGTTATTCTTCTTCATGAGAAAAAAATCAGTAATCTAAGAGAACTGCTGCCGCTCTTGGAAAATATTGCAAAGATGAACAGGCCTCTGCTTGTTATAGCCGAGGATGTCGAAGGAGAGGCCCTTGCGACTCTTGTTGTCAATAAATTGAAGGGAACCTTTCAATGCGCAGCGGTTAAAGCCCCTGGTTTTGGTGACAGACGCAAAGCCATGCTGGAAGATATCGCCATTCTTTCAGGTGGCAAGGTTATCACAGAAGATATCGGTGTTAAGCTTGAAAATGTATCAGTGGATTGGCTGGGCGAAGCCAATAAAATAGTCATCGATAAAGACAATACCACCATTGTGGAAGGAAAAGGAAAAACCGAAGATGTGAAGGCACGAGTAAAGCAGATCAGAACTCAGATCGAAGAGACAACTTCTGATTATGATAAGGAAAAACTTCAGGAGAGGCTGGCAAAAATGGTAGGTGGAGTTGCCCTGATCAAAGTGGGAGCGGCCACTGAGACGGAACTTAAGGAGAAAAAGGCTCGCGTCGAAGACGCCATGCATGCAACAAAAGCTGCTGTAGAGGAAGGGATCGTTCCCGGAGGAGGGGTTGCACTTCTCAGAGCTCAGAAGGCACTTGATTCTGTTAAGTTTAAGGATGATTCTAAGATCGGTGTGGATATTGTCAGGCGCGCCATTGAAGAGCCCCTGCGCCAGATAGCTCATAATGCTGGTTTTGAGGGTTCAATTGTGGTTGAAAAGGTCAGAGAAAAACAAACAGATATGGGCTTTAATGCCTTGACCGAAAAATATGAAGACCTGATTAAGAGTGGAGTTCTTGATCCCACAAAAGTGGTGCGGAGCGCTCTTCAAAACGCAGCAAGTGTTGCCGGAGTGCTCCTCACAACCGAAGGCCTTATATCTGAAATTCCTGAAGAAAAGGAAGGCGGCGGACAGCCTCCTATGCCTCCAGGAGGGATGTATTAATCGGTCGTAGTCGGTACGTTAATCAAGCCCCTTTCCGTTATCGGAGAGGGGCTTTTTTTTTAACGAATGGCTTCCCTATTGGCTACATAAGCAGGATTGTGGTATAAAAAGCATGTGCTGAAACTGTTTGACAGATATATACTGAGAGAAATAACTCCTCCCTTTGTTATTGGACTCACTGCATACACATTTGTGCTGCTGATGAATCAGATTTTGCTTCTTTCCGAGATGTTTATAGCAAGAGGGATTCCTGTTAATACGGTCCTGTCTCTTCTTCTCTACCTAATACCCTCTCTATTGGCCTTTACCATCCCCATGTCAGTATTAATGGGCGTTCTTGCCGGTTTGAGCCGCCTTTCTTCAGATGCAGAGATTACCGCTTTCCGGACTTTGGGAATAGGCCAGGGGCAGATTTTAAGACCAGTTTTGATATTCTCGTTTTGCGGCTGGATTGTCACTTCTTTGTTTATACTTTATTTAGCACCCCAGGCCAATTATAAATGGATAAAGACTCTTTCCAAGTCTATAAGAGCTGAAGCCCAGTTTACGATAAATCCAAGAGAGTTTTATGATAGGATCCCTCAAACGACCCTTTATGTCCAAGATATTGTGGAAGGGGGTTTATGGGAGAATATCTTTGTCCATTTTTCCCGCCCCCAAAAGGAGCCCAGGATCATATTTGCTGAAAAGGGAAGGTTGAATGTATTTCCTGAAAGAAAGAGAGCGACTCTTGAGCTGCAAAATGGAATAATTCATTCTTATAATGTTTCCACCCCGGAAAACTACAGCATGACCTCTTTTAAGAGGCTGGAGGAGGAACTTGATGTAAAAAGTATTTTTGCAGAAATTTCCGCAGAAAAAAGGGCAAGAGAGAAAGATATAAAAGAACTGTTTAATGATATAAAAAAAGTAAAAAGTGATTTAAAGCAGCTGGCCGGTCAGGATGAAAATTCTATCATATTTAGACAGAAACAAAGGAGCCTGACAAAGTATCTGGTAGAGGCGCACAAAAAGTTTGCGCTTCCTTTTGCGTGTATTGTTTTTGGGTTTCTGGGTATTTCTTTGGGAGTTACCACAAAAAAGGGGGGGCGAACAAGCGGATTTACCCTAAGTATTGTTATCATCGGGGTCTATTATATTTTGATTACCGCCGGAGAAAATATGGCCGTTAACGGCAGCCTGAGTCCGGGATTAGGCATGTGGGGGCCTAATATTTTATTGACTGTTTTGAGTGTTTACGCCTTTACCTATTCACGAAGGGAAAGTAGGTTTTTTAGCTCTGTTTACACAATTTTTTCAAAGAAAAGACGGACAGAAGTAAGAAGGAAGAAAAAGAGGGCATCTTCTCTTGTGCCGCGGATATATATCCGTTTTCCTAACATTATCGATCGATATATCATCAGGAAATATGCATCCGTTTTTTTACTTGTATTCATGAGTCTGCTCTGTGTTTTTATTATTATTACTTTCTTTGAGAGCATAGATAATGTCTATGAACATGGGAAGTCCCTGGGTCTTTTTTATGAGTTCATATGGTTTAAAATACCTGAATTCATCCATTATATGCTTCCTGTGGCCGCTCTTTCTTCAGCTCTCTTGTGTCTCGGTATATTGACCAAATTTAACGAGATAACAGCCATGAAGACTTCGGGCATGAGTGTCTACCGGATCATAGTCCCTGTATTGGTGTTATCCATAATAATCAGTTTTTTTTCGTTTTATATACAGGAAAATATCCTTCCTCTCTCAAGCAAGAAGGCGGAAGCGACATGGAATAAGATCAATGATATACCCCCCCCTAATTATAATCGGCTGGACAGACGCTGGGTCGCAGGGAAAAAGGGAGATAGGATGTATTATTACAGATATTTTGATCAGGACAAGGCTCTTTTCAGAAACATGACCATATTGGACATTGATAGGACATCATGGGTATTGAAGAGGAGAATCTATGCTGAGGAGGCGGAGTTAAGCGGGAACGATCTCATTTTACACGATGTATGGGAGAGACGGTTCGAGAAGAACAGGCCTGCTTCTTTTGACATGAAGGATAGCCTGGGGCTTACCCTGGATGAAGATAAAAGCCATTTTGTTAAGGGCGTTAAAAAGGCAGATCAGATGCATTTCAGAGAGCTTAGGGAATATATAGAAGAGTTAAAGGAAAACCATTTCGAGACAGTCAGATTCAGAGTAGATCTGCATTATAAGATATCTTTTCCTCTGGCATGTTTGGTCGTGGTTTTGCTTGGGATCCCTTTTGCGTTCACCATGGGAAAAAGGGGAACATTGGTGGGGATAGGCCTGAGTTTAGTCATTGCCATTGTATATTGGGGTGCGATAGGAATCTTTAAAAGTCTTGGTTATGCCGGTTATTTGAGTCCGTTTCTTGGTGCCTGGGGGCCCAATCTCATTTTTGGTTTGATCGGGATTTATCTGATTTTTAATTTGAGAACCTGACCTGATTATCCTGGGTTAATCACATTTTATATTTTCCGAAATCTTCGGGTTTCAGATTTTCAAGCCATTTTTTAAGTTTTTCGGAATCTTCCAGCTTTTCATCAAATTTCAAGCTCTGGGCTTTTTCAATGACTTGGTCCTTCACATAAATAGGAGTGTTTGTCCGGAGGGAAATAGCAATGGCATCCGAGGGGCGGGAGTCAATGGTTATTGATTTGTTGTTGTGGTTGCAGTATATGGTCGCATAGAAAGTATTGTCTCTTATATCGTTTATTACGATTTTTTCCAGTTTTGCGTCAAGATTAGACAGTATGTTTTTTATAAGGTCATGGGTCATAGGGCGGGGGGTTTCTATTTTTTCTATTTGTAAGGATATGGCATTTGCCTCAAAAACACCTATCCATATAGGGAGCATCCTCTCCATTTTAGGGTCCTCAAGAACAACGATGGGCATTCTTGATATAGGATCTATGACCAGTCCTTTTATTCTCATTTTTATCTCCATAACTCCCTCCAGAACTAAATCTAAATATAAGTCTGGAAGCTGATAATGTCAAGAGAGGTCCGCGATGAAGGGTCTGATCTGTATAGAAATGTGGTATTGATTTAATGAAAAAAGAGAGTCAGAGAATTCTGTCTATATGATGTTTATTACAACATCTTTAGTGACTGTTTTCCCTGAGACATTGTCTTTGATCGCCAGTCTGAGGATATATTGGCCTGGTTCTAAATCTCTCGTCTCCTGCTTCTCTTCAATGACCTCATCTCCTTTTTTCTTCTGGATAAGAACGGTTCTTTCGAATTTCAAGGGCTGGGGGATAATAGGGGAAGTATAATTTCCTTCGGCGAAACGGATCAAAGGCTCTTCCTGCCCTTCTTTAAGAACCTGATAATTAACGGTGTAATCATATCTTTGAGTGCTGGTGTCAGGGGAGCCTCCCATCACATAGAAGAATGCTTCACAGGTGTCTCCGGAATGGAATGTGTTGTTGAGGATGGGTTTTATTTTGAGGATTGAATAGGTAAAAAAGCCTTTATGCACAAAGGTTCGGGTTTCAGCTTGCTCCATTTTTTGAGTTTCATCAATGAAAAAAACGGGCGCGACTTCGAGTGTATCTCCAAGGTTGGCAGGATCTTTAAGCTCAAATTCAAAATACTGGGTTCCTATTTTTTGATAATTGTTTTGAGTAATGGCCATTCCAAGAAGATACTTCCCAGGAGGAAGAATATATCCTGTTGAATACATTTCTTCTTTTTCAGGGTCATATGCGTTTTGATTTACCTGGAAACCTGCGGGGATAAACACTTCCTTGTTGTAATCTCCGTCTATCTGATTGAACAGAAGAAAGACATCAAATCGGCTCTGGAGTACTTCCGGACCCTTCTCAACAAAGGCCTGCTGTTCTTGTTTTTCTTCTGTTTGAATAGGAGCAAGCGGGGTGTAGCCCAGATCAGCATTCTTAGCATTGAATAACAGAATGAAATAGAGATTCTGACTTGCAGGAAGATAATAATAGTCTGTAATGGAAAAGGGAATATCCATCCTTGCTTCTCTGGATTCCATGCCCTGCACCAATACGTTTTTTACTTCATCTGGTATGAGTTTTTGCTGTGCTTTTTTTTCTTGTGCATTCAATTCTGGTATGAATACTACAGCGATCATGATGAGTATCATTAAGACCGGAGTAATAAATTTTTTCACTTTCATCGTTCCTCCTTGAGAGTAAGAACTCTCTCTCTAATAATTAAAACACAAATTATATCATTAATTAAATAAAAAACAACAATATATCAGAATCGGAAAAGCATTTCTATAGAAAATTTGCAAACCCGCCTTTTTCTTGTTTATTTTTTTATTTGAAATTCAATCACAGCTCTCTGATGTTCTTTAAAAGTGGAGCTGAATTTGTGCGTGCCGTCGTTTTTTGACACAAAATACAAATAATCGGTTTCTGATGGGTACAGTGCTGCTTTAAGAGATTCCTGTCCTGGATTTGATATGGGGCCCGGGGGAAGCCCGTTATGTAAATAGGTATTATAAGGCGAGTTCAGTTTTAAGTCCTTGTTTCTGAGTCTTCCCAGATACCCATTTTTTTTCTTAAGGGCATATATAATGGTTGGATCACAGTCCAGTTTCATGCCTAGCTTCAAACGGTTGTGAAACACAGAGGAGACTAAAGGTTTCTCTTCAGGAACCGATGTTTCTTCTTCAATCAAAGAAGCCAAGGTGACGATATCTCTTATTTCCATTCCCATTTCTTTGGCTCTTTCTTCCCAGTGAGGCACAAAAGTTTTTCTGAATTGGTTGACCATCATTTCAATCAGCTCAGCTTCGGATGTGTTTTTAGGAATATGATATGTTTCCGGGAACAGATATCCTTCAAGGTCCTGAGCTTTGGTATCAAGATGAGATACCAGCTTTGTGTTTTGTGCATGATGGACTATCTTTTCCCTGTTAAAAGCATATTTCTTAGATAAAAGGTCAGCTGTTTCCTCTATAGTCAGTCCCTCAGGGACCGTCACCGGATGAAGTATGATATTCCCCTTTAGTATTTTTTTTAAGACCTCTTTTACAGAAAGAGGGGGGTTGAATTCGTATTCTCCTGCAATAAGTTTTTCTTTTGGATAATACAATCTGTATGCGGTAAGAAAGGGCCACTTTTTTTTGATGATATTTTCTTCTTTGAGTTTCCGTGCGATCAACGAGGCACTGCTGCCTCTCTCAATTTCAAATACAGTGCCGGTAGAGAGCCGGTCTCTGGGATGATTGTATTCCCATAAAAACCAGCTAAAACAAAAAACAAAAAGGACAATGACAACCATCAGAGCTATCATTATTGTTTTTTTTATTGTGATTGATTTCATAAGCTGTTCAGATAACTTGATAGGATCAGAACCGCAGAGATTTGGTCCACAAGCTCTTTTTTCTTCTTGTTGCTTAGTCTATTCCCTTTCATAATTCGCAGGGCCTGTTTTGTCGTAAGGCGTTCGTCCCAGTAAACAACAGGTATATCCAGTGATTTTTTCAACCAGGAAGCAAAGTGTTTTGTTTTTTTTACTCTGCTTCCTTCTGAACCGTCCATTCTCAAAGGAAGGCCTATGACAATTTTATTTATTTTATATTTTGAAGCGAGATCTTTAAAAAACCGGATATCTTCATCTTTATTCTTGACTTTATAGCTTTGAAGGGCTTGAGCTGTTATGAGCATTTCATCGCTTACAGCAAGGCCAATGGTTTTATCTCCGTAGTCGATCCCCAGTATTCTCATATTTCTTTTTTTCTTTTTTTGCTTGCGTGCTTTTGAACGGCAAGGGTTATGAGTTTTTCTAGAAGCTGTGTGAATGTCATACCGCTTGCTTCCCATAGTTTCGGATACATGCTGATTTCAGTAAATCCGGGAATGGTGTTTATTTCGTTTAAGTATATTTTCTGGCTTTTTTTCTGAAGAAAAAAGTCAACGCGTGCCATTCCTGAGCATTCAATGGATTTGAAAGCAGCTATAGAAATCCTCTGGATCTCTTTGGCTGTGGATTCCGGTATATCAGCAGGGATTCCAAAACCTGTTTTTCCTTCTATGTATTTATCCTGATAATCATAAAAAGTCCTGGAAGGAATGATTTCTCCGGGAAGAGAACTGACAGGATTTTCATTGCCTAAAACACTGCATTCAAATTCCCGCCCTTCTATGGCTTCTTCGATGAGGATCTTATTGTCGTAGCTAAAGGCAAGGTGAATGGCTTCTGAAAGCTGAGAGAGGCTCTGGACCTTGGTAATTCCGATACTTGAACCCAGGTTGGAAGGTTTTATGAAAAAAGGAGTGCTGTATTTTTTTTTAATTTTTTCTATGACTATTTTTCTATCTTGTACCCAGTTGTTTTCATAAAAAACGTCATATCTGGCAAGAGGAAGCCCCTTGGCTTTGAAAATGGATTTAGCCATGGCTTTATCCATTCCGATTGCGGACGACAGGACCGCTGCGCCCACATAGGGGACATCTGCAAGTTCCAGGAGTCCTTGTATGGTCCCATCCTCCCCATAAGGTCCGTGGAGCACTGGAAAATAAACCGAGGATTCCGGCAGCTCCGTATGGTTTTTTGTGTTCCAGGGCAGAAAAGAAGAAAAAGGTTCTTTTTCATCTGCGCATTTTGGGGAGTCAACGACCTTCCACATTCCGTTTTTGCTGATATAAAGGCATATGGGCTTGAATTTTCTTTTATTTAAATGATCATACACAGCCGATGCTGAATTGATTGAGACTTCATGCTCTGCAGAGCGGCCTCCAAAAAGAATGATTATGTTTTTCTTTGTTTTCATTTGTCCTTTTCATTCTATAAAAATCCTCTTATTATGTCTAACCCAATCTATTCATAAAAAATGGCGATTAGAATGAAAGTACAAACAGGCAAAGACATTTCAGTTGTCTTTTTGGTAGAAAACATGTGTATCCTTGAAAGCAAAACAAAAAAAGGAACATCGCCATTTTTTTATGAATAGGTCAGGTTAATTTTAACATTTGACACAGGTGTAACGACAAAATATAATAGATAAAGATAACTCATGAAACAATTGTAGCAAGAGGTGCTAAAGTGAATAAAAATCATAAGACAGGTGGGAAATTAGCATTGTGTTTGGTTTTAATCTTAATTTCCGCGGCTATCATTGCGTATGGGTTCCAGCAGAAGGGAATTAAGAAGGCAAGGATATATGAGGACGAATACCAGCTGGTAACAGAATCTGATTTATACGGTTCCTTTTATGTCCTTGATGGAGAAATGCCGGACCTTAAGATCATCGGTGCGGAGAGAGCTTATGAGAGAGATATGTTCAGCGACGGAGATATCGTGTATTTGAATCAGGGCAGAATACAGGGATTGAATGAGGGGCAGATTTTTATGGTAATAGAAATCAGAAAAGACATACCCGGAGTCGGTCCTGTTGCATTCAAAAGAGGCAGGGTTCGGATACAGGAACTGGAAGATAATAAGTCAACAGCACGAATTGAGAGGGCCTGCGGCTGGATAAGGGAAGGCCATTACGTGGTGCCTTTTCAGCCGGAGGAAGGGATAGTAGGAAAAGACCTCGGCTATGATATTCCTCCATTTGAGACAGAAGGTTTAAAGGGCGAGGTCCTCTTCCTGGATACTGATTTTAATCAGATAGGAACAGGTCACTGGGCTCTTATCAATATCGGCCGGCAGGCCGGCATTACTTTCGGAGAGCAGCTTGTTTTATATAGAATAATTGAGGAAGATGCCCCTGTACAGATTTTCGGGAATAGTATCGTGATCGATGTGAAGGAAGAGACATCCACCATAAAAGTCTTATCTTGCAGAGATGCGTTGAGAATCGGTGACAATGTGATGTTGCGTCCGGAAAAGGTGAAGTAGCCGTACCCTTCCGATGCGTCCGGAGACACGCCGCTCCATCAATCTTCTTTGATTCATCTTTTTTATAATCAGGTGCTCATTTTTACGAAGAGTCTCGTTTTTTATGGTTCCTTAGAGAGGCAGGATGCGTCTTAGAGGCGCGGGTCGGATTCGAACCGACGAATCGAGGTTTTGCAAACCCCTCCCTTAAGCCTCTTGGGTACCGCGCCACTCCGCTTCTCTTTTTTCTCTTTTGTTCTGAAAGATTTGTTCCTGGAATATATCTGGAGCGGACGATGGGATTTGAACCCACGACCTTCTGCTTGGCAAGCAGACGTTCTACCACTGAACTACGCCCGCTCTTCGTATTCAATCATCGCAAAGAGAACAGAGCTAAATTACCAGAAAGAGCGATAGCTGTCAACCTGTCCGGAATGGGAACAGGAAAAACAAATGAGCTTTAAGAAAAAACCCGATATAGCTTATTGACACGCAGGGGTGAAAACTATATATTTTAACAAGTCAATAATGAAAGAAGGAGAATAAGTATGGAATTAATTCCGCGAATACAGGGAATAATACTCAAACCCAAGGAGGAATGGGGAAAAATCAAGCAACAGCCTTCAAGCGTATCTGATTTGTTCATGAAGTACGTATTGATTCTTGTGGCAGTTCCCGCCATTGCCCAGATTATAGGACGCGGCCTGATAGGCTACAGTGTACCGTTTGTGGGATGGGTAAGAGCTGGTATCGGGAGAGCACTGCTTCAAGGCATTTTTTATTATGTATTGACGGCAGCCTCGGTTTATCTTTTAGGAATCATCATCAATGCTCTGGCTCCTTCCTTTGGCTCCAAACAGAACCAGGAAAAAGCCATGAACCTTGCGGTCTTCAGCATGACGCCTGCCTGGGTTGCGGGAATTCTTTATATTATTCCCCAGTTACATGTTCTTGTCATTTTAGCTTCTCTGTACGGTATTTATGTTTTCTACCTTGGCTTCTCTTCTTCCATAATGGAGACTCCTAAAGAAAAAGTGGTGGGTTATTTCATCGTGACCATAATCGTATCCATTGTTCTCTACGCCATAATATGGACGGTTCTGGGAGCTGTTTTTGCAGTAAGCGGAGGATTAGGGGCTATCTAATTCCCGGCATATTCTCAAGAAGGCTTCTTCAGGCTCAGAAGCTTGAGTTACAGGCCGCCCTATGACGAGAAGGTCCGCACCGTTTTTAACTGCCTGTGCCGGAGTCATCACTCTTTTTTGATCATCGCTTGAAGCCCATGAGGGCCGGATCCCGGGATTGACGATAAGCAAGTCTTTTCCGACTTCTTTCTTTATCATCTTTGTTTCCCTTGGGGAGCAGACGAGTCCGTCCATTCCCGCTTTTTTAGCCAGGAAGGCAAGTTTGAGGACCTGGTCATCGAGCTTGGTTTTTATTCCCAACTGCCTGAGGTCATCACCTTTCAGGCTTGTGAGTATAGTTACGGCAAGAAGAAGCGGTTTTGCCTCACCTGTTTCTTCCGAGAGATTTTTGGCTTCTGCCGCAGCTCTCCTCATCATCTCCACTCCCCCGAAAGCATGGAGCGTCATCATACTGACTTTGTGTATGAATCCTGACCGGACAGCTCCTGCGACCGTATTAGGTATATCGTGCATTTTCAGATCCAGAAAAATATTTTTCCCTAGCCTGTGAAGTTCTTGAATGAGCAAAGTCCCTTCTGAAGTAAAAAGTTCCAGTCCTACTTTAAAAGTCTGGACATTTTTTAATTGTTTTACAAGGTCTAAAGCTCTGTCTTTTGTCCTGACATCCAGGGCCACTATTATTTTTTCAGCGAGTTCTTTTTTTGGTTCCATAAAACATCCTTTCCATTTAAGGATTGAGATCCACAGCCCCTGAAAGGTCTTGAAGCCGCTTGATCTTTTTTTCCTTGCAGAAGGCTGTTATCTCATCAATTATTCTCAGGGTGGAGTCAGGATCTGTAAAATTTGCTGTTCCCACCTGGACAGCTTTGGCTCCTGCTATTATGAACTCAATCGCATCCCTTCCGCTTGCGATACCTCCGATTCCGATAACGGGTATTTGAACAGCGCTGGCTGCTTGATAAACCATTCTCAGTGCAATGGGCTTTATGGCCGGGCCGCTCAAGCCTCCGAAAAAGTTCCCGAGTCTCGGTTTTCTTGTTTCCGGGTCTATTCCCATTGCAAGAAAAGTATTCACTAGAGAGACCGCATCCGAACCCCCTTCCTCGGCACTGAGAGCTATCTCGGAAATATCAGTGACATTTGGGGACAGCTTAGTGATAACAGGAGTGGAACAGGATTTTTTCACCAGTTTTACGATTTCATAGGTGTCATCGGGATCTTGAGCCGGACAAAGCCCTTCTTTTTTTACATTGGGACAGGAGATGTTCAGTTCGTATGCAGATATTTCTTCATGTTTATCAAGGTACTCGGCAATACGGGCATATTCTTCATTCGTATCTCCGCAGATATTGATGATCAAAGCTGACCGCAGGCCTTTAAGCTGGGGAAGGACTTCTTTTGAAAACCGTTCCACACCGATCCCCTGAAGCCCTATTGAATTCATGAGGCCGCAGGCTGTCTCTGCAAGCCTTGGAGGAGGATTTCCTTGTTTGGGGGAAAGATACAATCCTTTGACAACGAATCCGCCGATTTGATTCAAATCAATAAACGGGGAAAACTCAATGCCGTATCCAAAGGTTCCGCTGGCAGCAATGACAGGGTTTTTTAGTTTTAGAAATCCCAAATCGACTGAAATATCAACCATCTTTATGTCAATCCCATATGATATCTCCTGCAGAAAAAACAGGACCGTCCTCACAGACTTTGTGCCATTCAGCTGTATTGCCTTTTTTTATTTTTTTTACACATCCCCAGCAAGCGCCAAATCCGCATCCCATAATAGATTCAAGGGACAGTTCAGCAGGGATCTGGTGTTTTTTCGATATCTTTGATAAGCTTTTCAGCATTCCCTCTGGCCCGCAGGCATAAATGAGAGAAGGAGTATCTGTTTTTAATTCTGTTTCAAGGAGATCTGTGACCAGGCCTTTGAATCCTGAAGAACCATCCTCCGTTGAACAGAGCGTTCTTATATTTTCTTTTTTGAATTTGGATGCGATAGGCAGGTCTTCAGAGGATTTCCCTCCGTAGAAGACCGTTACATTTATATTTTTTTTCACGAGCTCGCAGGCAAGAAAATAGAGAGGCGCGGCTCCCCTTCCTCCTCCGATAAGGCTTGCCTTTTTTGATTCGGATCTCTCTCCAATATGAAAGCCGTTACCCAGAGGCCCGAGTATTTCGATTTTATCTCCTCTTTGTTTTTGACTGAGCATGGAAGTGCCTACGCCTGTATTCTGAAAAAATATTTCTATATTGTGCTTGTTTCGGGCATGGATGCTGAAGGGGCGGCGGAGAAGTGGATAAGGATTATCGGTAATTTTCACCATCAAGAACTGCCCCGGTTTTGATTTCCTGGAGATTACAGGAGCCTCCAGAGAGAATAGAAAATAATCGTTTCCCCAACTTTTTTTCCCGGCGATTACGGCTCTCTGATTTTTTAACATAAACGAACTTCTGTTGCGTCGAACTTAAAATACCAGAATCTATTTTTGAGAGCAATAAAAACTTTGACATAAACAAGTGTTTTTGAAATAATCAAAATCTTCATGAATGACCTGGATTGTTCACGAGCCGGAAGGGTGGAGCGCTCGATGAAAATCCAGGCTGATTACGGGAGGTAATACAAATGCATATTTCCAAACGTGCCCAGGATATACAAGCATCTCCCATCAGAAAGTTAAAACCATATGCGGACCAGGCAATTTCAGAAGGGGTCCGGGTCTATTTTATTAATATCGGACAGCCTGACATTAAAACACCGGATCCTGTATGGAATGCTTTTAAGAAGGGAAAGGAAGAGGTTCTCGAGTACGGTCCTGCTCAGGGGATTCTGGATTTAAGAAAGTCTATTGCCGGCTATTTTAATTTATACAATATTCCAGTGACCCATGAGAATGTGATTATCACAATCGGGGGATCTGAAGCCATTCATTTTTCTTTCTCTGCAGTGGCTGACAATGGTGAGGAGATTATCATTCCTGAGCCCTTTTATACCAATTACAATGGATATGCTGCTTTTGCAAATGTAAAAATAGCGCCCCTCACTCTTGATGTAAAAAATGGGTTCAGACTTCCTCCTAAGAAGGATATAGAACAGACAATAACATCAAAAACAAGAGCTATTCTACTGTGTTCTCCGAATAATCCTACGGGGACGGTTTATACAGCGGAAGAGCTGGAGAGAGTGATCGATGTTGTAAAGAAACATGACCTGTTTCTCATTGCGGATGAGGTTTACAAAGAATTTGTTTATGATGGATACAGCCATAAAAGCATACTGGAGTATGAAGAGATCAAAGACAGAGCTATTGTTGTGGACAGCATCTCCAAACGTTTTAGCTGCTGCGGGGCAAGGATAGGGGCTGTCATAACCAGGAACCCTGAAGTTTATAATGGAATCCTCAAATTTGCCCAGGCCAGGCTTTGCCCTCCAACTCTTGAGCAGAAGGCGGCCTTAGAGGCTTATAGAATGGGAGTCGGTTATTTTGAATCTGTGAGAAAAGAGTATCAAAAGAGGAGAGACATCCTGTTTGAGGGATTAAAGGACTTTCCCGGCATCGTCATGCACAAGCCCCAGGGCGCATTCTATATCATTGTGAGGCTTCCCATAAAAGACAGTGAACATTTTGTGCGGTGGATGTTAACGGATTTCAGATTTGAGAATGAAACGGTCATGGTGGCTCCTGCTCAGGGATTTTACTGTACTCCTGGGAAGGGGATGGATGAAGTGAGAATTGCGTATGTTCTTAAGGAAGAGAATTTAAAAAGAGCTATCAAGGTTTTTAAGGCAGGACTTAAAAAATACAGGTCACTGTTTTAGCCTGAGTGATTCGGATTAATTATTTGACCTTGTATCAAGACTGTTTTAAAATTACAAATTACTGAATTTTTTCCCTGGTTCTTATTTTAACAGGAGCTTAAGTGCCTGCAGAGAGAATGATATCATATTCTAATGATATGATTTTCAGCAAGGTATGAATTGTTTTTCAAAGAGAGCTCGGGATCGAAGCTCATATCATTGGTTATGATGATAAAAAGGAGGTCAAAGTGACAAAGCAGTATGTATATTTTTTTAGTAAGGATAATGCGGAAGGCAATAAAGATATGAAAGGCTTGCTTGGAGGCAAGGGAGCTAACCTGGCAGAGATGGCGGGGATAGGGCTTCCGGTCCCTCCGGGATTTACGGTATCTACGGATGTATGTGCTTTGTTTCTGAAAAAAGGGAACAAACTTCCGGATGAGGTGAAGAAGGAAATCCTTGTCAATTTAGAGAGATTAGAAAAAACAGCGGGACAGAAGTTCGGTGACAAAAAGAATCCTTTGCTGGTCTCTGTCCGTTCAGGAGCCAAGTTCTCCATGCCCGGAATGATGGATACCATATTAAACCTGGGATTGAATGATGAAACAGTGGAAGGATTGGCTCAAAAAAGCAGAGACAGACGGTTTGCTTTAGACTGCTATCGGAGATTGATGCAGATGTTTGGAGATGTCGTTCTAGAAATTCCCAAGAAAAATTTCGAAGAGGTCCTGAAAGCTAAAAAGGAAGAGAAGGATATCAAGGTTGACTCACAGCTTCCGGAAGAGGATTTAGAAGAAATACTCAGTAAATATAAAAAGATTATTAAAGAGAATACCGGGAGAGAGTTTCCTCAGGATGTCAGGGAACAACTGTTTTTAGCCATATCTGCGGTATTCAGTTCCTGGGATAATCCCCGTGCGGTCACCTATAGGAATATCAATCATATCCCGGATGATTTAGGCACAGCCGTAAATATACAGCTTATGGTTTTCGGTAATTTCGGAGATACTTCTGCGACAGGAGTGGGTTTCACAAGAAATCCCGCCACCGGTGAAAAAGAGGTATATGGAGAATACCTGATTAACGCTCAGGGGGAAGATGTTGTTGCTGGCGTAAGAACCCCGTCTCAGTTAAAAGAGCTTGAACAGGATATGCCCGAAGTCTTTAAGCAGCTTGTTCAAGTGACCAGTCATCTTGAGAAGCATTACCGCAATGTCCAGGATTTCGAATTTACCATTCAAGAGAAGAAGCTTTATATGCTTCAAACGAGAGATGGAAAGAGGACAGGACAGGCGGCTGTAAAGATAGCGGTTGATATGGTCGAAGAAGGTATTGCATCCAAAGAGGAAGCTTTGATGATGGTGGAGCCTGAGGCACTGGATCAGCTTCTCCATCCTGTTTTTGACCCTGAGGAAAAAGAAAAACACAAAGTTCTTGCCAAGGGACTTGCCGCTTCACCGGGGGCAGCTGCCGGTCAGGTTGTCTTCTCCTCAGAGGAGGCCGTAGAATGGAAAGCAAAGGGGAAGATGATTGTCCTTGTAAGGGATGAAACGTCTCCTGATGATATACACGGGATGAGCGCTTCCCAGGGAATTCTCACGGCCACAGGCGGAATGACCTCACATGCAGCAGTGGTAGGGAGGCAGATGGGAAAGCCGGCTGTTGTCGGATGCGGTGACATTGTGCTTAATGAAGAGGGAAGGCAATTTAATGTCAAAGGAATTACAGTGAAAGAGGGAGAGTCGATTTCGATCGATGGCACTTCTGGTGAAGTCATGTTGGGAGAAATCGAAACCAAACCCCCTGAGATCATTCAGGTTATCAGAGGAAATATAAGGCCTGAAGATTCTGAAATATATCAATATTTTGTAAAATTCCTTGGTTGGGCTGATGGAGTGAGGAGGATGAATGTGAGAGCGAACGCGGATACGCCGGAAGATGCCAAAATTGCCTTTGCCTTTGGAGCTGAAGGTATAGGATTAGCCAGAACAGAACATATGTTTTTTGAGAAGGAAAGGCTGCCTTTTATAAAAAATATGATTTTATCTGAAACGGAAAAAGACAGACGCATGTATTTAGATAAGCTGCTGCCTTTCCAGAGGCAGGATTTTTATGACCTGTTTAAAGCAATGGGTGGGAATCCTGTGACTATCAGAACTCTGGATCCCCCTCTTCACGAGTTCTTGCCGAAAAAAGAAGATTTGATGCTGGAGATTGCTGAGTTGAAACATTCGGGAAAAGCAAGCAGCGAGAAGGTCAAAGAAAAAGAAAAGTTGCTGGAACGGGTCAAAGCTCTGTCTGAGTTTAATCCTATGCTCGGCCACAGAGGATGCCGTATCGGAGTCACCTTCCCTGAAATCATAGAAATGCAGACCTCAGCGATTTTTGAGGCTGCCTGTCAGTTATCGAGTGAGGGAGAGGATGTTTTTCCAGAGATCATGGTTCCTTTGATAGGCTCGGTAAATGAGCTGGCGGATCAGAAGAAAATCATTATTGATGTGGCAGAAAAATTGATAAAGAAATATAATGTCAAATTTGACTATACGGTCGGTACGATGATAGAGATTCCAAGAGCGGCCATAACAGCAGATGAAGTAGCCAAAGAGGCAGAGTTCTTTTCTTTTGGCACAAACGACCTCACCCAGACTACCTTTGGCATATCAAGGGATGACGGGGCTTCATTTATCAACCAATATTTGGCCAAGGGCATTTGGAAAGATGACCCCTTTACTTCGATAGATATTGAAGGAGTAGGCGAATTGATGAGATGGGCTGTTGATAAGGGTCGGGCCGTAAGACCTGATTTAAAGGTGGGAATATGCGGTGTGCATGGCGGAGATCCGCGGTCTATTTTTTTCTGCCACAAAATAGGGCTGAACTATGTGAGCTGTTCCGCATATCAGATACCTATTGCAAGATTAGCTGCGGCCCAGGCCACACTTAAGGAAAAGAGAAAATTGCATATCGCTGGAACAAAATGAATAATAAACACATCGCCGTTTTTTTATGAATAGGTCAGGTTAATGGCAGGACTTAAAAATATTCTTAAGAGTTTGAAAAAAGATAAATTCCCCTTCAAATTCGTTTACAGTGATTCTTACTGGATGGTGGATTTCAAAGATCATGTTTTTCCTGTTAATAAGTACAGATTAGTATATGAGAACCTGCTGAAAAAAGGAGCGGTTAAAGATAATTTCATTGAACCTGCTATTCCTGACGAGATGGACATCTTAAGGGCCCACTTATCTAAATATATAAAAAAGATAAAGACCGGCCAGCTGTCCTCTTCAGAACTTACGGCCCTTGAACTTCCGTTTTACAGGAAAGCCATAGACTTTTTTTTTCTTACCGCAGGAGGCACGATACAGGCATCAGAGGCAGCGCTCAAAGACGGGATATGTGTGCATATAGGAGGTGGGTTTCATCATGCTTTTGCAGACCATGGTGAAGGTTTTTGTATAATAAATGATGTGGCAGTGGCCTTGGAAAAAATGAAAGCAGAGAAAAAAATACAAAGAGCCATGGTCATAGACTGCGATGTCCACCAGGGTAATGGAACCGCATCTATTCTGAAGAATAAAGATTATGCGTTCACTTTTTCCATCCATCAAATGGATATTTATCCTGCCGAGAAGGCGGTTAGTTCTCTGGATGCCGGTTTATGGTCAGGAGACGGGGATGAAAAATACATTGACATATTAAGACAGCACATTCCCCGTATTTATGAAGAATTTGATCCTGATCTGATTTATTATCTTGCCGGGGCTGATCCATATAAAAAAGACAAGCTGGGTGATTTGGACTTGACGTTGAGGGGCCTTGAAAAAAGAGATCAAATAGTCATAGAAAACGCCCGGAGAAGAGACTGTCCTCTGGTCATATTGTTTGCCGGCGGATATACTGTTGATATCAATGATGTTGTTTCCATTCATTTGAATACTATAATGACAGCAAGAAAGATTTACAAACGTTATTCGAGGAGAAAGATTTTAGCCTGACCTATTCATAAAAAAATAGCGATGTTTATATTATTCATTTTGTTTCAGCGATATACAAGATTTTATCAAGAAGCAATCTCTGCACATTTTTCTTGTTATGATTTTTATTTTCAATCGCCATTTTTTTATGAATAGTTCAGGATAGTGGAATTGATTCAATAATAAAGGTTATAATAAACAGAAGGAATGGGAGGATGACATGCATATTAAAAAATTTGATTTTTATTTGGTATTCCTTTTTTTACTGATTGCTCTCAGCGCTTCATGTATTGTTAAAATTGTAGATTATTCCGATCCCAGAGGTTTGATGCCGATTGAAGATTACTACAGGAATATTCGGTTTTCTCCAGGCGGTGTGCTCTCATTAAGGAATTTTGATGGAAACATAGAGATCACTGGATGGGATAGGAATGAGGTTGACATCTATGCCGAACAAATGATACCCAGGTCAGAAGTGGCTCAAGTCCGTTTTATGATGCCAAAGGATGATATTGCCCAGATCGATTTGGAAAGGCATGGAGATGAAAATATAAATATAAGCACAAAGTCAGCTTCGGAAGAAGGGGAAGATACTGTTGTTGATTATTATGTTAAAACACCGCGTTCTATTAACATCAAAGATGTTATAGCAAGAAAAGGAGATGTCTTTATTGCCGATATCTATGGATCAGTTTCTGTTAAACTGGAAAAGGGAAACATCGACATAGATAATTTTTCAGGTTCCCTGGACACCTCGGTCCTCAATGGTTCGGTGCAGGCATGTCTTTATGATGTGAGAGAGGAAGATGTCATATCAGTGAATGCCCAGGAAGGGGATATAACACTTTTCCTTGAAAAAAACGTGGCTGCTTCTATCAGAGCCTATTGTCCGGAAGGAGAGTTT
This sequence comes from Candidatus Aminicenantota bacterium, assembly GCA_021162615.1. Classification (GTDB taxonomy): domain Bacteria; phylum Acidobacteriota; class Aminicenantia; order Aminicenantales; family Aminicenantaceae; genus WJMT01. The sequence continues at coordinate 2,142 of JAGGYH010000080.1, read as the reverse complement.
AGCTCTGAATTTGAGGCTGATATTCTAGAGGAAGAGAATGAAATCCACGTTCAGCTGGGCAGTGGAGGAGCTTCTGTTTACTTGACTGCTTTAAACGGCCACATCCATATAAAAATAATCGAACCTGACCAGAAAGATGTTGGATCTTTCGTATGTTTGTCCAGGGGATAAGAAAGGAGGCAGAAAATGGAAGAGAAAAAGAAAGTGATATTAACCGGGATTGTGTTTATTTTGGTCATTGCAGCTGTAATCATTGTGTATTATTTGGTAACAAACAAGCAGACACAAGAAAAAACGGAAGTCGCTGATATTGTTGAGGAAAAGCCATTGGAAAAAGCTGAAAAAGAGAAAATAGAACCAGAACAAGTGGAACCCATTGATATCACAATAGAGGAAAGTGATGGTGTTTTAAGAGAATTCCTGAAAGACATAACATCTGACCCGAGATTTACCAAATGGATGGGGACAGACCATTTGATAAAGAATTTCGTGGCAGCTGTGGATAATATCGCTCATGGGTTAAGCCCAAGAAAACAAATTGGTTTCTTTGAACCTGAAGGGGAATTTTTAGTTGAGAAGAAAGAAGGCCGGTATCTTATTGATAAGGATACTTATAAGAGGTACGACCCCGTAGCGAATGTATTTTCGTCCATAGATACCGGTAAATGCGTGCAGGTATATCGAAGATTCAAGCCTCTTATACAGGAAGCCTACGAAGAGTTAGGTTATCCGGATGTTGATTTTGATAAAACACTGGAGAGAGCCATAAAAGAGCTCCTTGCTGTGCCGCTTGTCGAAGAAGATATTGTGCTCATAAGTAAAGTCAAATCATTTGAATTACGCGATCCTGAACTTGAAAGTTTGAGCCAGGCCCAAAAACACCTGTTACGAATGGGGCCGGAAAACATCAGGAAGATACAAAGCAAGCTTCGAGAGCTGCTTACTGGATTCAAGAATAAGCCGTGATTATTCCCATCTGAATGGGTTTTTTAGTTTGAAATCCGGGATGAGGTGCCTGTTATCCGAAAAGAGATCCGGCTGGATGTACATTTCTTTAAACTCCAGCATTTGAGCGGTCTCTAAAACCTGTTTGTATTCATAAGGGGAGATTTTTTTCTGGAATTCCAAAGGAGTCTTAAAACACGGATAGAACTGACTCATAAGGCTGAGTCCAAAGGAATTTGAGATATTTTCTTTTATCCAGTTTAAAATCTTTATGGAATCATTGACTTGTCCGGGAAGAATAAGGTGCCGTATGATAAGGCCTCGCTGTGCTGTTTTGCCTCTGTCTAAAACCAGCTCCGGCTGCTGGCGCGACATTTCTAGAATAGCTCTTTTCGTATGGTCAAAATAGTCAGATACTCCGGAAAGCTGTTTTGAAAGCTGGGAGGAAAAATATTTTATATCCGGAAGGTAAATATCAATGATCCCTTCCAGATTCTTTAGAATGACATCTCTTTCATATCCACAGGAATTGTATACCAAAGGAATAGAAAGCCCTGTTTCATAGGCTTTTTTGAGTGCAGATAATATGGGCAATATCATATGAGTGGGGGATACGAGATTGATATTCAATGCGCCCTTTTTTTGAATTTCCAGCATCTTACGGGCAAGACCTGTAGTGGAGATCTTACTCCCCTGATTTCCCCAGCTGATCTGGTGGTTTTGGCAGAACAGGCATTTGAGATGACAGCCGGTAAAAAATATGGTCCCTGACCCGCTTGAAGACCCCGGACTCTTTCTGGATTTTTTACGGTAGTCTTTATAACCGCTCAGTACCGGCTCTTCCCCAAAATGAAGGCCGGCATGGGATATGTAAACGTCATTTCCGGCTGAACAGTATCCTGACTCTTTTTCCCGGTCCACTGAGCACTGTCGTGGACACAACCGGCAGGAATGTCTGTTTTCTGAGAGCGCTTCCAGTGCCTTGTCTATTTTTTTTATTTTTTCTGATATATCCATGAGAGTTGTGTTTTATTAACCTGACCTATTCATAAAAAAATGGCGATGAGCATTTTTTTGTTTTGATTTCAAGGATATGCATACTTTTTACAAAAATGACAACTGAAATATTTTTATTTGTTCTAACTTTCATTTTAATCGCCATTTTTTTACCTTTCAGGCAAGCCGATCTCACTGCAT
>JAGGYH010000022.1 GCA_021162615.1 Candidatus Aminicenantota bacterium | reverse complement strand
TCAGATAAGCCATCTCAGGATGAGAGGAAGGTTTCATGATAAACTCTTTTTCAATGCCTTTCTGACCCTCATCCCAGGTTCCCTTAAATAGGCTTACCTTGATATTGATATTGACATCCGCTTCTTCAGAAAAAAGAGGGAAATTTAAAATGAGAAGAGAAATAAATATAACGGGAATAAAGTGTCTTTTTCTCATCTTCTCCCCTCTGTTATTTCATGTGAAATATAATTTTATTTTAGTATATAATTTTATCTATTAATTTGTCAATATAGTACTGATGACTGAAGTTCCCCCAAAAATTTATAGGTCGAATAGGCTGAGCTGTTTATTTTCTTCAAGCCACTGGTGATGAAAGCGTTGTAAGCCCTTCTGACGGCCAAAAAGGTACTCACGAATACCATCAGCTAGGGCATAAAAATGAAAATCCGGTATCCCGAACAATCTCCTGGAAGCTATCATAACATGCCGGGCCAACACTCTCAACTTCGTCCTCAGTCCCAGATAAACCATAACAAAGTAAGCCACGGCTGTCAAAATCGCCATCATATTCTGAAGACGATGATAGGTGAGAAGTCGAATATCTTCTACTTTGTAGCTCTGTTTTAGAAACCGGATCGTCTCTTCTATGCTCCATCTTGTCAGGTACGATTCAACGATTCCCCATATACTTTTACGACTCTTGGTGACTCGAAGGTCAGTTAAAAGCATTATCGGCTCCTTCCCATAACCTCGGACGACAACAAGAGTCAGAGGCTCTTTCTTGCCAGGCAGTTTAACAGGACGGGAGCCAAATTGAAGATCATAGATCGTCTCTTTTCCTTTCTCTTGTTTAACAACCCGTTCCGCATAGGGCAAGGGACAGGTCAAGGCCAACTCTAGGACTAGGTGTTCTCCTCCTCTGTATATCAGGTCTCTTGTCTTTTTCAGTCGAATAAGGAAGGAGAGGTAATTGTTGAGCATATAATCGAAAATATAATTTCGGTCTCCACCTCGGTCTATAACCCAAATCCCTTTCTTTTCCGTTGCTTTCGATACCTTGTGGATGGCTCGACGAATCTCGAGGTTTTCGCTTTGAAAATAAGGACTCACATGAGATTAAAGAGACCCATAGAGAGGAATAAGTGAAGTCTTCCCTGCCTCTGCCCCAATGACTGATATTGTCCAATACCCGTTGCCCAGGATCTTCTCGCTTCCATCTCGAATACAAGCTATGTGCTCCATTTTCCGCGCATACTTTTTCCGAATATCTGAGATATCGATTATTAACAGAGTCTTTTTCTCCACTCGAGAGGCTCCCATCTGACAGATCTTATTCAAGACTCTGCTTTCAAGATCCTCTCGCCCTAACTGCCGGGACAGCCGATATTGAGTCTTTTTAAGGGGAATTTTCTCCTTTAAAGCCCGGGCTATCTTTGTCAGATGAACTGACTGACGGGCTTGGATTCCATAGATTGACTCTGCCAGAAAACGACGAGCCACCTTCGGCCAACCGACAGAAAGTTCCCCCGAAAATTTGATAATTTGTTCTCGCACTTTTGATGCGGTTTTGGCATAATGCATATGGGGCCTCCTCAGAGAAATAAATTTTTGGACAGCTTTTAAGCTGAACCACCTGAGGCCCCATTTTAGTCCAAAAGTAAAAAAAGTTCCCCCATTTTTTACAATTCCAATTGTGATTCTCCGTAATTGCCTGCAATGAAATGAGTTATGCTATTTCGGGCTTAATTTTTGGGGGAAGTCCTGAGTACTGATCATGTCAATTTTTGTTCGCAATTTTGCCATCGCAAACTCCTTATTATGCATGAGCCTGAGCTTGTTTCTTATTTCCATTAAGAGCGAAGAGAAGCTTTTCCTGCTTGATATAACTGCGCTCATTGACCCAGTCTTCTGAGTATTCAATCAGATAACTGGTTATAAGACGAAGATAAGAGCTCTGGTTCGGAAAAACTCCAACCACTCGACTTCTACGCCGGACCTCCCGTATAATCCTATCCAACACATTGGTTGATGAGATTTTCCGCTTGTCTATCTCTAGAAATTCATAAAACTGGGGTGAGTCTTCCAGTCCGTTTTCCATGCATTGGATAGCTTCTGGAAACCGCTCCTCATACTCCTTAATAAGAAGAGACGCTATGTTCAGTGCTGATTCTTTATCCGGCTGCAGCCAGATCTGTTTCAACTTCTCTACAAAGCGTTTTTTATCCTTATGAGGGATCCTGGCTATGATGTTGCGCATAAAATGCACTTTGCACCTCTGCCAGCTGGAACCAATCCATTCTTTTTTTACAGCCTTCTGTATCCCCATATGAGCGTCAGATATACACAGAGAGACCTTTTTGACTCCTCTTCTTTTCAGTTTTCGAAAAAATCCACTCCAAGTCTCTTCGGATTCTTCATACATGGGTTCTATAGCCAAAATATCCCTCTTCCCCTCATGGTTTACCCCATAAGCAATCATTAAGGCCATGGAAATGACCTGACCGTTATCTCTAATCTTCTCATAGAGAGCGTCAATCCAGAGAAAAGGATATTCTTCTTCCAGTTCCCGGTTGCGAAAAGATTCCACCTGCTCATTAAGCCCTTTATTCATCTGTGAAACCTGGGAAGCTGAAATGTTTTCTATTCCTAAGCTCCGGGCCAGCCGCTCGATCTTCCGAGTGGATACCCCGTTTATAAAAGCTTCTCTAACCAAAGATATAAGCGCCTGTTCTGAGCGTTTCCTCTCAGTGATGAAAAATGGAATATATCCTCCTTTGCGTAACTTGGGTATAAAAAGATACATGGTCCCCAGCCTGGTATCCACTCTGCGAACCCGTTTCCCTGAAAAATAGGTGCACCTCGTCTCACTGTGCTCTCCTTTACTGGCTCCCACTTTAGCTTCCGCTTCAATCTGCATCATCTGATGCGCTGTTCACTCAAGCATGGCTAAGATCGGATCCTCCTCTGTGATGAAATCCACTAGCATGTTCTTGAAAATTTCTTTATAATTGGTTTTGGCCATAGTTTAAAAACTCTCCTTTCAAAAAAATTTATTTTTTGAAGAGTTTACGATGGCCATCTCATTTTTTCAAATTGCGAACTCGATTGTACACTAACATAGTACTTTGGGGATTAAATGAATATAAAATCAGATTTGAGAATATGAATAAATATCTTATTTCAAGAAACCTGACTTTTTCTTCTATTTTGTTTTTAGACACACTTATTTAGTTTAGGGAGAGAGGGGAGGATAATACCCCCCCCTCTTTTTGCTTCCATCTTAAGGAGCAAAATTTTGGGCATTAGCAAATTCCCCTTGTGTCCAAAAACCACACGAGCACCAACACGAGAAATTATTAAATCCCTGAAGTTTGGCATCATAACTGCTGCCAGTTAAGCAATAACAATCACACATTCCTAAAGGACTTCCATCCCCAAAATCTGACTTCGTTCCATCGTTTATAGCTTTCATCCAGATCCTCCTTTCGGTATGCTCCTTCTTATAATTACAAACTTTGTTCTTTAAGCAATCAATTTAACTCACCCCCCACTCTTTTAAACTAAAAGTTGTTGAGATTATCGAGATGTAATGACCCCTGAAAATCAAGACACTTATTTTGGTAAATTAAGGTAGAGCAAAAGATTCCAAAAAAAGGGGCTTTATTAGAGCCTATATAAACGCCTATTTCGATTTGGTACATATCTCAGCATCCCCTTGAAACAGCTTC
>JAGGYH010000013.1 GCA_021162615.1 Candidatus Aminicenantota bacterium | reverse complement strand
TCTGTTTTCCTGATGTTCTCTCTTTTCTGGGGGTTTCTTGTTGATTGGACGTGTTTTTTGTGTTTATTATTAATGGTGAAGTTGCGTAGAGGATGGGAATTTGATGAAATTAACCGAAAACCATCATAAACAGAAAAACGAAATTCTTATCGTGTTTCCTGGCCAACCTTATGGCCTCGCTGGGAGGGTGCTGGCGGCCCGTTTCTTCAAATGGCACCGCGTATAAGGCGGTACTCCTCCAAGATCGAAGGGACGAAAAAAGCCCTAACTGTAAAAATAGGACTTTTGTCTATGGAAATCCTCCTTTTCATTCTTTATATTGAACCCGAAAAAAACTGATTCTCGAGGCCAAGTCAAAATATGAATAAAACCCTACACGATACTGTTCATAAACCATTACCACTTGCGGCTTATCGGCTACGTCTGTTTTGGGAGTTATGGTTATTACTGGATGCAGGTTATTCCTATTTTATTCCTGACCAATACGGAATAAAAAATTATTTAGAGGAGACCCAGATGAAATACAGAGTTTATAGGTTTGAGATCAATATGGAAAAGGATCAAAACAAGTTGGAGGAATTCTTGAATAATCTGAAGGGAGAGGTGGTTGCCATCATACCGAATAACAGTAAAATGTCCTTTCTTCAGATTTATGGAGTCTCGTCAAAAATCAATTTTCTTTTCATTGTTGTAAAACTGAATTGATCCTGGGTCATTGGTTTTGGAACAGACATCAAAGAAAAACGGTGGATCCATGAAAACATTGATGGTGCTGACTTTTGTGATGATCACTTTGAATTTCACGCCGTGCAGATGCCAAGTGACATCTTCCGGTGGAGTTGAGAATTTGCGGAGTGATTACAAAAAAGTGTCCAAAGATAATGCGAAACGGATGTTGAGGCAGAAAGGTTTGTTTGATAAATACTGGAACAAATCGGGTGGCTTCAAGAATAAGTTTGAATCCATGTCCGTCGGTCGGGAAAAGGTCATTATTGATCACATGACACGCTTGATGTGGCATCCTTCAGGTTCATTCAAAATGATGAATCTCAAAGAGGCCCGGCAGTGGATTGCTGATTTAAATAAAAAATGCTATGCAGGATATTTCGACTGGCGTTTGCCCACATTGGAAGAGGCGGCTTCTCTGCTTGAAAACTCCAGGCAAAAAAACTTGTATATTGATTGCGCATTCGACAGAAGACAGTGGTGTATCTGGACCGGTGATACACTCAGCCCTCATCTTGCCTGGGTTGTTGTCTTTTCAGGCCGCATCGGCTGGTTCGAAAAGAATGTCCGTATGAACTATGTCCGGCCTGTACGTTCCTTGAGTAAATCATGACAATAACCAATTCAACAGGTTTTTTTCAGGTCGCGAAGCGCTTCTGTTTAATAATCATTCGAGGATGAAATGATGGAATTTTCAAGTGTTAGAACCCTTCTAAACGATCCCCCAAATCGCTTCAATATCAGCCGAAAAAGCAAATCGCTTGTGATAACAGTTTTTCTTTTTTGGTTCATTTCCATGCCTGTTTTTATCTACAGTGAACGGAATTCATATGATTTTGAAGGCGTTCGCCTCCGCATTCGATTTCTTATGAAAAGAATGAAAACACCTTCCATTTCAGTGGCTGTGGCAAAAGATACCCGGATCTTGTGGGAGGAATCTTTTGGCTGGGCGGATCGGGAAAAGGAGATTAAAGCAACACCGCATACCATGTATTCCTTGGCATCCGTCTCGAAACCGATAACCGCCACGGGTCTCATGGTTTTGGCGGAACGGGGTCTTGTCGATTTGAATCAACCGGTCAATGCCTATCTTGGCACTGCAAAATTAAGAGCTTTCGAAGGAAATGTTCTGGAGGCAACAGTTGAACGAATTTTACATCACACCGCCGGACTTCCCATGCACTGGCACTTTTTCTATGACGGGGATTCTTACAAGCGGCCAAGCATGGATGAAACAATAAAACGATTTGGCATCCTGGTTTCACCGCCCGGCGACAGGTTCGAATATTCAAATTTAGGGTATGGAATCATCGAGTCCGTTATTGAGCGGATCTCTAAAAAAACCTATCCCGAATTCATGAAAGTCGAAGTGTTTGAAGCTCTTGGCCTCAGTAGGACAGCCGTCTTTACTAAAGCGCCGGAAGAAAATTCTGCAGCTCAGCGTTACGTTGAAAATAAAGCGGCCGCACCTTTTTACGATTTTGATCACAGAGGCGCTTCAGCAGTTTATTCCAGTGCTCACGATCTTGTTCGATTCGGGATGTTTCATCTGAAAAATCATCTTCCTGACCAGAAACAGATATTATGCGACAGCACTATTGATAAAATGCAAAGGTCTGTGGATCCGAAGCTGCCTGACAGTCAATATAAATTAGGGTGGGATGTGGGCGAAAGAAACGGATATAAGGTTGTAAGCCACGGCGGCGGCATGACTGGTACAAGAACAAGTCTGCTGCTCGTGCCTTCGGAAAATATTGCCGTCGTCGTTTTGTGTAATGGAGAATATATGGATTTAAGCAGAATTTATGATTCGATTCTGGCTGTGATGCTTCCTTCATACAGGAAAAATCATAATACCAGGCAAGAAATCAAAAGCTCAGGCGAATCAAATAAACTGCATTCTCTTTCTCAATGCGAAGGTGAATGGGCGGGAAAGATCGTCACCTATAAAGGGAGCCTGCCAGTCCAACTGTATATCCACAAGAACGGGAACAGCAGATTGATTTTTTCAGGAACGTCATTATCAGAGAACAAAATATGTGAACCGATAAAACCGCCGCGATATGAGAATGGATTTATTACCGCGGATTTTGATGGTGAAATACCGATCGAGGAAACTTCCAGGTGCCGTCATAAAATCTTTCTCAGGCTGAAATTGCATGAAAACAGATTAAGCGGATTTGCAGCGGCAGTTTCATACCGTGAGTTTTTCTGTCTTCCTTTCTATATTGAACTTGTGAAAAAATAAAGGTAAGTATTATGGCTGCTTTTGCAATATTTGTAATACCGAAAGCTTGGGAGCGTTCCCGGTTTGATATAAGGTGTTTGCCAAAGTCAGAAACCAAAACAGGAGCAAGGATTGATGTTTTTCCTTCTGCAAGTAAACGACTGTTTATACGTCAAGTACTTGGACTGCGGTAATCCAAAGTGCGGATTTGCAAGGATCAGATGTCCTGACTGCGGGGCGGAAAGACTTGTTATGTTTTCCTGCAAGACCAGAGGCTTCTGCCCCTCCTGTCATGCCAAGCGCCGACCCTTTGTGTCCCCTTGTTTTTGAAGATGAAGATCCCTTTATACCGTCTAAAGGATGGGCTGAGATGATAAAGAAGGTCTGTTTTCCTGATGTTCTCTCTTTTCTGGGGGTTTCTTGTTGATTGGACGTGTTTTTTGTGTTTATTATTAATGGTGAAGTTGCGTAGAGGATGGGAATTTGATGAAATTAACCGAAAACCATCACCAACAGAAAAACGAAATTCTTATCGTGCGCGAGTGACAAAATCCATCCTTTAATTTATAATATTTCATCTGTGGGCAGTTAGCTCAGGTGGGAGAGCGCGGCGTTCGCAAGACGATAACGGGGAAGATGCTTAAGTTATTGAAATCAAGAGAAATGTCAGTGATATCAGCGACTTACCTTTGATTTTTCTTTCAATCCTGATACCATAATTTCAGCAATTTTCAGTCGATTTTGGCACATGAGGATTTTATTATGACCATAATAT
>JAGGYH010000003.1 GCA_021162615.1 Candidatus Aminicenantota bacterium | reverse complement strand
TTTTCCGGATTTGTTAAGAACTGTTTTTCTGCGAGAAGTTCTGACTCAAATATCTGTCTGTTTTTGTCAAACCACGCATCAAAGTCTTCAGCCTCTTCTTCAAACGCAGATGGGGAAAGGGGTGTGATGTTGTGATAAAGAGGTCCGCTGCCCTTTCCAATATCATTGGGAGCGTTTTGAATGGCTCTTGTGATATAATCTTTGGCCGCTTCCACAGCAGTGTGCACGTCCATTCCTTTGGATAAACAGGCGGTTATGGCCGCTGAGAACGTACAGCCGGTTCCGTGCGTATTGGATGTATCGATCCTTTGTGCTTTGAAATAATCGAACTTTTTTCCGTCAAATAAAATGTCAACGGCTTCCTCATTATCGTTAAGGTGTCCCCCTTTAAGAAGCACAAATTCAGGTCCTTTTTCATGGATGAGTTCTGCAGCTTTTTTCGCATCCTCTATATTTTTTATTTTGAGGCCGCTGAGCAGTTCAGCCTCATATACATTGGGAGTGAGAATGAAAGTCAAAGGAAAAAGTTCCTTTGCCAGTGAAAGTTCTGCATCTTTTTGCAGGAGACGGTCCCCGCTTTGAGCGATCATAACAGGGTCCACCACTAATTTTTTCATCCTATATTTCTTGACCCGGTTTGCTATGGTTTCTATTATTCTTTTACTTGAGACCATTCCTGTTTTTACACTGTCAGCCCCTATATCTTCCATAACCGCATCGATCTGCTTTTCTATGATATCAGGAGGGATATCATGGACAGCGCGGACACCGAGAGTGTTCTGTGCGGTTATGGAAGTCAAAACCGACATGCCAAAAACATTAAAAGAATAAAATGTTTTTAAATCAGCCTGGATTCCTGCGCCTCCTCCTGAGTCAGACCCTGCAATGGTAAGAGCTTTTCCTTCATAATTCATTTTCAGTTCCTTTTTTTTGTTTTCTTACGGCACTGTCTATGAAAATATTATAATTCAATTCGGCTTACTATCAAAGATAAATCATCTTTTGATTCGAACTTTGTGTTGATTGTCTTGATTCGTTTCAATATAATTCATATCTGGCTTTACCAAGTAAGACAGTGATGTAAAGAGCCTGAACTGTTCACAGTGCTTGCTTTTACTGTGGCTTGAACAGAACAGGTAAATGGAGGAGGAGAGCCGTAAAAGCAGGAGCCAGTGCCAAGGAAATTACCGAGATGGCCGGGGTGGTGGTGATGCTGTGCGGTGGAACCGCAGAAATATGGGCAAGAAGGATCATTGAAAAAGAGTTAAGTTTTTTAAGAAAAGATTAAAGATTAATAGAAGATCAAGATTTTTTTGTGAATAGGTCAGGCTAGATGGCGTTGACTTAGAATTTACTGAGGAGTAAAATAGTTCGTCATAAAAAAAATGAGTAAAGTCAGAGAAGTTACTGATAAAAATTTTGTAGAAGAGGTATTAAATTCTGACATTCCAGTAGAGGTGGATTTTTGGGCTCCCTGGTGTGCTCCCTGCAATGTAATTTCCCCCATATATGAGAATCTTGCCGAAGAATACAAAGATTTTAAATTCTGCAAGGTGAATGTGGATGAAAACAAGCAGACCGCTATGAAATATAGGATTATGAGTATACCTATGCAGATTTTTTTCGTAAATGGTGAAAAGGTGGGTGAAATTTTAGGTGCGGTTCCAGAGCAAACCATTCGATCCAAAGTCGATGAAGTTCTTAATAACTATCCAGTTGATGAATTAGGAAGATTCAATAAAATTTTAACTTTATGGATTGAACATAACAAAAAATATGCCAGAAAATTAAAGGAATGGGATGAGAAATACGAAAATATGGGAGACAGAGCTGTTTACAACAGCATATTGCAGACAGCACAGGAAATAGAAAATTCGAACAAGAAGTTGTCTCGGCTACTCAATGAATTTTTAAAAAAGGTGTAAAGAAGAATTTGTTATTTTTTATTCATACCTTTTATTTCATTTTTCTATAGATGAATGTGTATTTTTTTAATTTGGATTGTGTGTGATTGAAGGAGAAGAAAAAATGAAACAAGATGACATCATGGTGATTGGGGCAGGCCCGGCTGGTCTCAGCGCGTGCTTTTATGCTGATTATTATGGATTGAATACAATAATTTTTGAAGAAAAAAATTTAGGGGGAGAGGCAGCTGAGATTCCTTTTGTTGAAAATTACCCAGGTTGTGACGAGAAAATGACGGGAAAAGAACTGACCGATAGGATGGTCCGGCAGTGCGAAGAGAAAAGAGGAGAAATACACCAGTTTGAAAAAGTGATGGAAATGGATCTCCAAGGAAATCAAAAAATTGTCAAAACAGATAAAGGTGAATATTCGACCAAATATTTAATCATTGCCTCCGGAACACATCCTCGAGTCCTTGAGGTACCTGGGGAAAATCAATTTAGGGGGAGAGGAGTGAGTTATTGTGCTGTATGTGATGGGGCCTTTTTTAAAAACAAACGTGTGGTTGTGATGGGAGGAGATAATAGAGCCGCAGAAGTCGCCGTTTTCCTTTCTGGCATAGCATCCGATACAAAACTAATTTGCCATGAAAATAAATTGTGTTCAGAGAACATCTTGGTCAAAAGTCTTGGAAAACACAATGTCGAGGTTATAGAAGGGATGGAACTGGAAGGAATCAAGGGCGAAGTTAATGTTAAGAGTATTGTACTGTCTGATAAAAAAACTCAAAACACCAAAGAAATAGAGACGGATGGAGTGTTTTTTCAGTTGGAGGGGATTCCAAACTGTCAGATAGCCAAGGAATCAGGTGTTAAGGTGAATGATGAAGGATATATCATAGTTGACGAAAAGAACAGGACAAATATCAAAAATGTGTATGCAGCAGGAGATGTGACTGACTGCGCGGTTAAGCTTGTGTCTACAGCTGTAGCCCATGGGGCGGCGGCTGTTTTGGATATCATAGAGCAGAATAATCAAACTTCATGAAAAATGCCTGCTGAGAAAGAAAAACGAATCGGCGTTTTTATCTGCCACTGCGGGAAAAACATCGCCGGGGGTTTGAATATAAGAGATTTGGTTGAAAGCTCAAAGCAGGTAAAGGGGGTATCTTTTGTTGCCGAGAATAAGTTCTCTTGTTCTGAAGATGGGCAGCAGGATATCCAAAAAGCTATTCATGAACAGAAATTGGATAGGGTTGTTGTCGCCGCATGCTCTCCTTCTCTGCATCTTATGACTTTTCAAAGATGTGGAGAAAAAGCGGGAATAGAGCCTCAATTTGTGGATTTGGTCGATATTAGAAAGTGGACTATGCACGGAAGTCCCCAGAAAACAAATCCTGAGGAAGCCTTTGAACAATCGAAAAGTCTTATAGAGCTTGCTGTAAAAAGGATGAGATTGAAGCGGCTCATTCCTATGGCTGAGATAAAAGCCGAACATTCGATTTTGGTGATAGGAGGAGGAGTTGCTGGTCTGGAAGCTGGATTGGATTTAGCGGACAAAGGATATAATGTTTATATTGTGGAGAGACTCCCCACTATTGGGGGAAAGATGGCTTTGCTTTATAAAGTCTTTCCTACCAATGACTGCGCTCCTTGTATCCTAGCGCCTAAAACAGCCTACGCAAACATACACCCTCATATTACTTTACTCACAAATTCAGAAGTAAAAAGCGTATCCGGTCATGTGGGGAATTTCAATGTCAATATCCTTCAGAATCCCAGGTATGTAGACTTGGATAAATGCACTGGATGCGGTGAATGTGTTGAAAAATGTCCTATCAAGGTAAAAGATGAGGTGTTTTCAGCCGGATTAGGAGAAAGGAAAGCTATTTACATCCCTTATGACCAGTCCATTCCTAAAAAAGCGGTTATTGATGCAGAGAACTGCCTTTATTTCCAAAAAGGAGTCTGCCGTTTGTGTGAAAAGCAATGCCCCACGGATGCCATCAATTTTGATCAGAAAGCAAATTCAGTGGAGATCAAAGTGGGAGCGATCATTGCCGCGACTGGTTTTGATGAATATGATCCGTCCCCTAAAAGCGAATATGGATACGGCCGCTACAGCAATGTCATTACCCAATTTCAGTTGGCGAGGCTTTTAGATATAGATGGTCCAACCAATGGCCAGCTTTTAAGACCGAGTGATGGGAAAGAGCCGAAAAGAATTGTAATGATTCAATGTGTGGGTTCCCGAGACGAGAAAGCCAATCCTTATTGTTCCAATATTTGTTGTATGTATGCTTTAAAACATGCTCAGATCATCAAGGAGATGGTTTTACCCAAAGCTGAGATCTTCATTTGTTTTATAGACATGAGGACTGTAGGAAAGGGCTTTGAGGAATATTATAGAAGAACCAGGGAGTTGGGAGTCCTTTTTATCCGGGCAAGGCCGAGTGAGATTGTTCAGAACACGGAAACAAAAAATCTTTCTATGAAAGTGGACGATCCTGAGATTGGGAGACTTCTAAAATTGGATGCTGATTTAGTTGTTTTGTCCTGTGCTACGGTTCCATCCTCAGGCACCCAAGAACTTTCTCAGATCTTAGGTGTCAAGCTGGATGGATATGGATTTTTTAAAGAAATGCATCCTAAACTACGTCCGGTCGAAACAAATGTTCGTGGGATTTATATATGCGGTTCTGCTCAAGGTCCCAAAGATATTCCTGACTCTATTGTTCAAGCCAAGGCAGCGGCTTCCTGTGCTGATAGCGAATTAAGGAAAAGCAAGATAAAAATTCCTCAATCGTTAGTGAGGACAAGTCAATTAAAGAAAGGAGATAAATAGGAAATGGAAGAAGTCTATGTGGAGGAATTTATGTCCCCTGGATGTGTGGGGTGCCCTGCGGTTAAAAAGATGTTGGAGGAATTAAAAGGGGAATTCGGGGATCAATTAACCGTTGAAGAAGTGGATATTACGGTAGATACCACCAGAGCCAGCCAATACGGCGTTATGTCTGTTCCAGCCATAGCCATTAACGGGATTCTTAAATTTATCGATGTTCCCAAAAAGGAAGACTTAAGGGATGCACTTTTAGAGGAGATTAATAGAGAGGAATAAAACATGAAATTGTCTGAGCTTGGCCCAGAATTCAAAACAGAGGTAATGAGCCATAAAGAAGCTGAAGGATTGAATCTCTGTTTTGCTTGTGGGACTTGTACGGCTGGATGCCCCATCCATGAGATATTTTATGAATATGATCCGAGAAAACTGGCAAAAATGGTCAAACTTGGGATGAGAGAGGAAGTGTTGGCTAGTCCTTATATTTGGTACTGCACAACATGCCGTAATTGCGAGCAGCGCTGTCCCCAGAATGTCAAATTTTTTGATATTTTAAATGTTTTAAAAAACATGGCAGCGAAGGAAGGATATGCGCCTCATTCATGGATTGAACAGACAAAACAAATTATGAAAAATGGAATCATATTTTCCATAACCGAGGAATTAAAAGAAAAGAGGAGGGCTTTGTCTCTCCCGGCCTTAAAATATAATGGGGAGAGAGCTAAAAAAATCCTTAAATTAACAGGTATTGATAAGGTGAAGGACCAAGGAAAAGCATAAAATGAGAAGATATGCTTTGTTTTTAGGCTGCACCACACCCACCCAGGTTCTTCAATATGAGCTTGCTTCCCGTTGGATCTGTAAACAGTTGGGGATTGAACTGGTTGATATCGAGGATTTTGTTTGCTGCGGAATAAACCAGAGTAATATAAGTATAGAAGCAGGATTATTGTTAGCATCCATGAATCTAGCCCTGGCTGAGAGAAGAGGATTGGATATATTGACTCTGTGTGCCGCGTGTACAGGGCAGTTAGCCGAAGCCGTCGAAAAATTAGAAGATCCAAAGATTAGGGATCGAGTAAACAGCAAACTAAAGACAGTTGATTTAAGGTATAAAGGCAAAGTCAGAGTCAAGCATATTTCAAGGATTTTGTATGAAGATATAGGTGTTGACCGTCTCAAAGAAAAAGTAAAAATCGATTTATCCAGGCTGCGGATTGCTCCTCATTATGGTTGTCATTATCTAAAGCCGGCATCAGCCTTCAAAGGATTTGACGATCCGGATAATCCAAAGACTCTTCATCATCTTATATCTGCCACTGGAGCTTATCCTATTGATTATGAGACCATCAATTTATGCTGTGGAGGGAAGAGCTTTCCTGTGTCTGAGGATATCGCCCGGTCTTTAGTGAAAAGCAAAATTGATAATTTGATGTTAAAAAAAATAGATTTTTTAGTTGTTCAATGTCAAACCTGTTATCTTATGTATAGAGGTCAACAGAGAGCACTCAACCAAAAATTCAATAGAAATTACAATATCCCGGTTCTTCTGTATCCCCAGCTTCTGGGTGCGGCCATGGGAGGGGATTTAAGGGATGACCTGGGTATTCACTTAAACGGAATTTCTCTGGATGATTTTACGAAAAAATTAGGAGTTGACCTACCATATATAAAGAGATAAGAATTAAAGACTGTGTATAAAATTTTATCTGTAAGATAAATTATTAAAAGTAAGGTTTGATGTCATGAAAGGAAAAGAATGCCTATACTGCTTGGGGTTGTTGGCTTCCATTCTTGTGCTGGCTGTCTGTTCGGCAGATCAGCATTCAGCCTCCATACGGTTTCCTTATCAATGGCTGGATGAGCCCGGGTATGGGGGAAACATTGACCAGCTGGGTATTCCTGAGCCATCAGGTATTTGTTATCATCCCTTAAGAAAAACCCTGTTTGTAGTCAGTGACGAGGGAGAAGTTGCAGAGATCCAGACAGATGGAAGCCCTGTTTTCAGGCAAAAAATACCCGGTGATCTCGAAGGAATATCCGTCAATCCGGAAAGCGGTTTTCTCTATATAATCAAAGAAGGCGATGATGTGATTCTTGAATTCGATCCGGATCAAAAGGAAGTCACCCGGACTTTTCCTTTAAACAGAATGTACGGGGGCGATCCTGAATACATCCGGAAAACAGAGGGTTATGATAACGGTCTAGAATCCATAGAATTTATCCCGGACAGCACCCATCCGGAAGGAGGCACTTTTTATTTGGGGAATCAGTGGGATCCTCCGTGTATCATGGAAGTGCTCATACCGTTGAAAACGTGTAAGGAAAAAACCTGTGAAGCCAGGATTTTAAGGGTTCTGCCGTTACAACTGGATGACCCGGCAGCCATGCATTTTGATTCCAGGTCAGGACTCTTGAACATTGTGAGTGATGCGGATAATATTCTGGTTGAGATTGATCTCAAAGGAAAGATTATTAAGGAATATGCTTTTCTGGGGGACGGACAAGAAGGGATAACCATAGATAAGGAGGGATATCTATATATTGCCCAGGATTACGGAGAAAGGACAGCCGGAGAAATCATAAAAGTCAAAGACTTAAGGTAAGGTTAGGCAATCAGGAAAGTAGCCGGATCAAGACAGAGGGTCGGTTCTCCAGAAGTCGGATATTCCCGGTTTTTCACTACATTAAGGCGGACAAAACGGTCCTTGTATTTTAAGGTGAGAAGCACGTCTATCTTTTCCATAAGATTTACCAGCACTGCAGGATATCCCTTTTCGTCAAAAAGAGGTTTTCTCTCTTTTAATGAAGCACTGAACCAGATCTCGACACCGGCTTTTTGCGCAAAATCTTTAAATCTCCCAAAATCTTCGAGTGATGATTTAGAAAAATCAAATCCGTCCACAATCACGATATGGGCCGCAAAATCACCGTGCTTGATCATTGCCTCTATGCTTTTTAAGACCTGTTCCGTGCGCGTCGCCTGTTGATTAAAGTTCATTATGACGCGGTTTTTTATGATTTCGTTATGAACTTCGAGTGACGGCTCGATTTTTTGTTTTTTTGCGATCCCCTTGAATATATCCTCGTACCAGTTGATTATATAGTCGACTCTGCTGGCATAGGAGACGTGGATCACAGATTTTCCCTGGAAAAGCTTGTCTAAGGCAATATGGACCAGGCAGGCGGTCTTCCCGACACCTTTTTTTGAAGCCAGCACACCGATTTCCCCTGGTTTAAGCCCCCCGTGAAGTGATTTTTCCAGTGTTCTCAAAGGGCTCTTTTTTATAATCTCGGATTTAACCATTCTTTTTCACTCCGTTTCTTTAACCTGACCTATTCATAAAAAAATGGCGATGAGCATTTTTTTGTTTTGCTTTCAAGGATATGCATACTTTTTAAAAAAATGATAGCTGAAATATTTTTGTTTGTTTTTACTTTCATTTTAATCGCCATTTTTTTACCTTACAGGCAAGCCGATCTCACTGCATCTGCTTCGTTACAGGGCACTCGCGGTGAAGGACCACAGCTTCGCACCCTG